>CAQBGY010000049.1 GCA_948759685.1 uncultured Eubacterium sp. | reverse complement strand
ATTTACTAACTCATTTGTTTTCAACGGATCAACTGTAATTTTAACGAAGTATTATTCTAATAAATCATCAAAATAATCTTTGCCAAAATGTTTTCCTTGTTTCAATCGTTCATCATCTAACACGAATCCTTTGATTATCATTTCTTTCAAAACAGATGTCGCCCAAATTCTGAATTGAGTGGCTTTGTAACTGTTCACACGATAGCCTACGGCAATGATTGCATCCAAATTATAGAACAATGGTGTCCGTTCTACGTCTCGTTCTCCTTCTGATTGAACTATCCCAATTTTTCGGATAGTTGTCTCTTTGGTAAGCTCGCCTGATTCATAAATCTGCCCAAGATGATAGTTGATAGTGCGCACATCTACTCCAAACAAATCAGCCATACGCTTTTGTGACATCCAAAAAGTTTCACTGTTGAAAATAACTTCAATTCGTGTCTCTCCTTGCTTTGTTTTGTAGAGTAAAATATTGGATGATAGGCTATGGCTAAGCAATTCAGTAGTAGGTGTCTCCTGTCTGAAATATTCTCTTGCCATTTGTACTTGTGGCTTTTTGCCATCGGCATTTTCTGCAATTATCAGACAAGCCATGCGTGATAAATGTATATTTTCTACTTTTCGGATTGAGCCGGAGCCTAATTTGACCATTTCAACCATATGGTTGAAATGGTCGGCTATATTAAGTCTTTTATGACTGGCTATCGCAATAGCCTTGTTTATGGTGCGTGTAAATTTTTGATAGGTACTATAGCCTAATGCAACGCACAAATCACGAGAAGTCCAATACTCTGAACCGCTTTCATTTTGCTTTTTTATCTGCTCAAAATCAGAGCGGATAGGGGATATGTTATTTTCTTCAATCATCCTTAGTACATTTTAGAATTGCGAAAGCTTACTTATATAAATTCGGTCTCAATTCTTTATCATGCTTCCTGATAATTTCTTCCATAAGAGAGCCTTTCGGAACTATTTCATAGGAATAGGCTCTTTCAAATGCTTGTCGTCCGGCATCTGTCATAAGCCCAAGCCCTCGGTCTTCAAGATTTATACAGCGTTCTTTGTTTAATTCAGTCCAATGACTTCTTTTTCGACGAGGTGAAAGCCGTTGTACAAGACGTCCGTCAGGTAATTTCTTTATAGTTGAATCAATCCACCCGAAGCATAATGCTTCCTCAACGACCTCAATGTATGGAATACATTTGTATGTAGGCTGTTTAGAGCGTGAAGTGATAACCCAACACGATTTCGCTTGGTTGTGGTTAGCCTTCAGCCAATTTCTCAGCTCGATGCGGTCTGTGAAGTCCAGTAGATTGATAATTTCCATATTACTCGTAATTCAAATTATATGTTATAGTGCATCCGATTATACAAATATTTATTTATGCTGCAATCACCTGACTGATAAGTTTTACATAATCAATAAGCGATTTTGGACTATCACGGAAAATGGTGGTAAACTTATTGAATGGCGGTTGTTGTAATACCACAGTGGCAATATCGCCATTCTCACATACATAGCGGATGAGTGTACGCAGATACTCCTCTTGCATACGGGTTAGTTCCGCACCATGAATCAATGCACGATATTTCTCTAATGCTGCTTCCTGTTCTATACCAATGATGGAACGGATGAAAGCAGCCACGTTATGCTGATAAGGCTTTGTTTTTGTTTGTGCATCAAATTCTTCTTTGGATCCTAATTCTTCCCAGAAAATTTGTTCCAATCGAGCAATGTCCTGTTCAGACAACGGTTCAAGGTGGTATATCTTCTGCAAAGTGTCATCGTCTGACAGATGTTCTTTGAGGTAGTCCTCCACCCTGCGGCGATAGGTACGGATAGGGGTTATATTAACACCTGAATTATCTTCTTCAAAGGTATCCGTTACATTGATGGTAAATGTTTGTCCTGCCGTGCCGCCATCCAAGTATTGGATAAGCTCACGAAGCTCCCGTCTGATGCGTTCAAGCGAGCCAAGACTTTTAGATTCCCAGAAATGAGCGGACAGCACCTCGTTCAGCACATCCATCTTGGCCATCACTTGCGGAATGGAGGCTTTCTTCTCTTTGAGATAACCGGCTATATCCATTATTTTCCGCTCAGATGATGTGGAGTTGACCGTTTCATCAACCAATGCAAGTTGAGATTTAAGTACAAGAGCGTCAAACTTTAAAGCAGAAGTGTCTGTCGTTGCATTTTTGAATAAAGGTGAGATATTTCCTTTCATTGCCGCCACATCACCAAGACTCAAACAGGTCATAGCTTCCGGCATGGCGTATGTTTCTACAGCTCTCAGTTGAAGGCGCACATCAATCCGATTTCTGTTCAGTTCGGCTACCTGCTTGTGTAATATGTCGGCAAGGTTGTCGTGAAAAGCCTTTGATTCCTCCTTACTTTGATACGCTCCATCCTGTAAGGCGAATTTAATATCCGTGCGAAGATTAAAAAGCAGGCTTACGATGGATTGCGATTTGGTGGGCTTGGCACCTTCGGGGTTCATCTCAAAATATTCAAAGTTTCGATAGAAGTCGAAGATTAAAAATTCTTCCTTATCTCTGCCTTCGCCAAACAGGTTCTCACACAGACGTGTGCCTCTGCCTATCATCTGCCAGAACTTTATCTTGGAGTGGATAGGTTTGAAGAAAACCAAGTTTACGATTTCAGGCACATCAATGCCCGTGTCGAGCATATCTACAGATACGGCAATTTGTGGTTGCTTTTCTGCATCAGCAAACTTGTCAATCAGATCGGATGAATACTTTTCATAATTATCAATCACTCGGCAGAAATCCGCTCCTAAGTCGGGATAAAGGGCTGCAAACCGTTCTGCTATGAATACGGCGTGCTTGTGGTTGTAGGCAAATATGATGGTTTTACCTATCATGGTATCGTCCTTCACACGGATGCCGTCGTTCATCAGCCTGTTTAGCACATGGTCAACGGTATCTTGGTTGAAGATGTATTTGAATATCTCCACTGCATTGATTTTGCGGCTGTATGGCTCATCCGGCTCCAGCCCCGCCTTCATCTTCTCATACTCGAAAATCTCTTCCAACTGTTCCCGCTCTTCCGGGGTAAGTTGTTCAGGGTCAATTCCTGTGGTCAGAATCTTTGAGTTGTCTTTTATTGCTCTGAATGGGTTCAGATAACCATCTGCTACCGCTTCGTCATATTCGTAGCTGTCGGTCGGTTCGCCCTGCTCCATGCCGAACAGGTCGTATGTAGAGCGGTCAACTTCATCACGTGGAGTTGCCGTCAGTCCTAAGAGCAGGCAATCGAAATACTCAAAGATTGCTCCATATTTACCGAATACACTGCGGTGTGCTTCGTCAATGATGATAAGGTCAAATCTGCCTAATGAGAATGTTTTTGCATCCCTGTCCAGATGTCCTATCATGGTCTGATAAGTGGAGAATAGGATTCGTGCCGATATATCCACATCGCTGTCACGCAAGGAACTGACCGTCATGTTGGGCAATAACTTAGTGTAATTCTTTTTTGCCTGATTGACCAGTTCGATACGGTCAGCAAGGAACAGCACGTTTTTCACCCAATTGTTTCGCACCAGCACATCCACGAGCGAGATGCTGACACGTGTCTTTCCTGTTCCGGTAGCCATCACCAATAGGGCACGTCTATGTTTGTTGTTATAATGCTTGCAGACAGACTCAATTACTCGCTTCTGATAATTGCGGTTGGTTATTTTATCCGAAATCTGCAAGTCGGTAATGTCGTTACGTCCACGTTGCGCTATCATTCTGCGCAACTCGTCAATAGTGTGGAATCCCATCACTTTGCGTGACGGATAGCCGATGCCGTCTATTATGTGGGTTTCAAAACCATTGGTGTAATAGATAACCGGACGAGGACAAGCGTAGCGTGTTGCCAGACAGTCGGCATACAATTCCGCTTGGTGGCGACCTGCTGCCGCATCCACACTGGTACGTTTAGCTTCCACTACTGCCAGTGGCGTTCCGTCTGCATCAAACAATACATAGTCCGCATATCCCACACCGCTCTCATTGGGCATACCCTGCACTTCTATCTCTGTTCCGGCTTGACGGGGGATGATTTCGCCCTTATGTTCAGATACTTTCCAACCTGCCTCGTGGAGCAACAGGTCGATATACAGTTTTCGGGTTTCCGCTTCCGAGAGGTCGTTTACAACAGGCTGTGCATCCACCGTTGTAGGTTGTGCATCTGAACTTTCTTTCACCGCTTTTGCGGCAGTATCAGCAGTCTGCGTGGTAGCAGAAGATGCTTGCTCTGTTTGAGGAACAACGGCAAGGTTGCTTGGTTGGGGTGATTGGGGAATCAGCTCTTTGTCAAAGTCTGGCAATGTGTCAATCACCTGCCAAGCCAATAGGATGGAACCAATGATGTAATAGAGATTTAGTACAGCAAAGAAAGACTCTCTGCGCCCCACAAATCCGTCACTGGCGTGTGCAGCATTGTTTCCGATTTTGCGCACATAGTGAATGCGCTTCATCAAGTCTTCGCTGTCTATAAATGCCGTGAAGCGTTCATCGGTGGTGAGCGAAAGCAATGAGGCACGTTCGCCTATTTGCCATCCTTTTAGGCGATAAACGGTCTTTACCATCGTTTCCAATGCAAGTCGTGCCTGCGTGGCTGAGACCATTGGATTAGCTACTTGAAAATCCTCTGCCGTAGCACAATAACGATAAATTGTTCTTAATCCGTCAATGTCTTTTATGATGTCGAAATTCCTCATAACTCAATCATTCTATAAATTTCCAATAACCATCCTTGTCCGATCCGATGCGCTGAATGACCGTTCCATTCAATTTCTTGATATGTCGTGCAACAGTGGCACGGCCGATATTCAGGAGTTTGGCATACTCATCGTATGTATATTCAGGATGTTCTTTAATGGCTGCAATGAGTCGGGTTGTGGTGTCTTTAGGCGTTGCAGTATCATTTACAGTATCACCATCTTCTTTTACAGTATCATTCATGCTTTGTTGATACTGTAGAATCCGATTTTCAAGATTGGTGATATGTTGGGTGAGCATTACATTTTGTACAATGGTGCTGTCTTCCTGCTCACGACTGTCAATCAAAGCCTGAATGTATTCGCCTTTAGCCTCTTTTGTAACAATAGACGGGATAAGGCCTAACTGTCGTTGTACGATGTTCATCAGCAATCGGGTTGTACGTCCGTTGCCATCAACCCACGGATGAATGGTGACAAGCCGAAAGTGCGCTTCAAAACTCAACCGATAACATGCCGCTATATCGCTTCTATCTACAGATGCCAGCTCTCCGTTTAACCAATCGCAAAAGTCGGCTGTTGCTTTAGGTACTTTTTGAAATGCCAAATAACTTCTGCCTCCGATTCCGGCACTTACATTGCACTGTCGCAATTCTCCTTTGGAGGAATCGAAACTGCCGCCCATAGTGGAGTATTCCGAACCTGTACGGCGCATGACTTTGGCAGACAATTCGCACAAAAACTCAACTGTATATGGCTGTCCTATTTTCGCCCATTCAAAGCCATAGAAGTATGCGTTTTTCAAATCCACATTCATCATCTGCTCGTTCAGGCTTCTACCTTTGGCTGCAATTCCCTCGTCAAACAACAGCTGGTTTTCTACTTCGGTAACAGTCGAACCTTCGATAGCCGTAGAATGGGTAATCAGTGAATAGAGATAGAATTTCTCATAATCCACCTGCTGGTCTATCCCCGAAGCGGCATATCGGTTGATGGTCTCTATTAGTCTTTTATCTATCTCTTTCATACCGTTGTCTTGTTTTAGGAGAAATAATATTGCATCCGTTCTGCCATTAGGGTTTCGGCATCGGTTAATTGCTGGCGAATTAACTCTTTTTGCTTTTCGATGGCTTCGACTTGTATGGCATATTTTTTCTGAATATCAATCGGAGGTACAGGTATCGGTAAACTACTCAATAATTTTTGGTTAATATTTTGAATACCGATGCCATTAGATTTCAAAATATGAGTGTTCTTAAATTCAATATCCGTTAATAATGATATTAAGTACTTATTTATAATCTCAACAGATTTTCTAAATCGAATGCAGAATCCACTGAAAGTTACTTCTGTATTATTAGGAAAAACTTCCAAGCATCTGCCAACCAAATTTTTGTTTCCATTAGAACGTACAAATATAATATCTTCATTATGAAGTAAATATTCTTGTGGCGTGTCTTCAACTTCGATATAGGATATATTGTCAAATGAAGAAATACATTTAATGCAATGGAAATCTCCAACGCCTATTATTTTTACGGACTTGCCTCTTTCTTCTTTACTATAGTTTAATCCATTCTTAAAGTTCCCAAGTTGCCCCATTGGTATAATATTCCAACATTTATCGTTAATTGCAACATTGCCGAATGTGTTATGAAAGATAGATTGAGCGAGGGCATCAAGGTCGGCTATCTGCGCCTTGTAGCCGTCAATCATTGCCTGCATTGCATCTAACTCTGAGGTGATTAACAATTGAATATCCAAATCATAGATTGGAATAGGAAATGAATTAAGATGCCCTAGTTTTATATAAGGCATTGCAGCACCAAGAATTTTATTCTCAATGTACGATTTCCAACAGGCTTTAAATATTGAATATAGATACTTTGTATCGATATTTGAATTATCTTTCAGCTGAATGACATATGTGCGTTGATATGCTTCTATTTTACCATCATAGTAGAAGCATCTACCTATATCGCCATTACCGGGAACAATTAAATTGGCTCCTTCAAAAGAATATGTGGTAGATTTTAAAGGGATTGCTCCACAAGTGAAAAACGGATAGCATCCATTATCATCGGCATGATTTGCATCTTTTTTTCCTGTTCGAATTGAGCAAATCTCCTCTAATAAACATATTTTGCGTTTTGATTTATCTACTTTCATACCCTTATGAATTTAGCAGTTTCTTAAACTCTTTAAAGGCAGCATCAATAGCCTTCTGTCGTTCTTCTATACGGGCGATAATAGTTTCCGGTGCTTCATATTCAATAACCTCACGTTCCACTTCGTGGTAACGCTTATAGCTGAGATCGTAGCCATTGGCACGAATTTCATCGGCAGTGACAAAAAATGACTGTTCTTTGCGACTGCGGTCGGTTTCCGCTTCGAGGTTATGGAAACGGGAGATTATATCAGGTATGTCATTTTGTTCAGGCTGAGGAGTGCGCTGCGTGGTGAGTGAGAATCCATCGGCACGCATATCGTAAAACCAAACCTTGTCAGTACCGCCTGTACCTGTCTTAGTAAAGATGATGATAGCGGTAGAGACTCCGCTATAAGGTTGGAACACACCGGAGGGCATCGTGATGACGGCTTGCATACAGTGCTTATCCACTAATGCGGAACGTATAGTCTTATAGGCTTGCGCATCACCTGTGAGAACCGTGTCCGGTACAATGGAAGCACACCGTCCGCCTGACTGAAGCATCCGCATCATCAAGGCAAGAAACAGCAACTCCGTTTTCTTGGTCTTGACAGCCGCTTTCAGCGTGTGCGCTATGTCGTCAGTGTCAAGGCTACCTGCAAACGGAGGATTGGCAAGGCAAAGGGTATAGCGGTTTGTATCGTTGTTCTCGTCAGACAGCGAGTTACGATAATACAGATTAGGCTCGTCTACATCGTGAAGCATCATGTTCATGCAACCGATGCGGAGCATGGAAGCGTCCGAATCCGAACCGTGAAATATCTCTTTGCGGAAACGGTCTCCCTCTCCTATATTAAGCAAATCATCACTCTGATGCTCTGTGATAAATTTGGCTGCTTCCATAATAAAACCCGCAGAACCCATTGCCGGGTCGCAGATGGTATCATTAAGAGTGGGTCGCATCAGTTCCACCATCATGCGGATGATATGGCGAGGGGTGCGGAATTGTCCGTTTGTACCCGATGCTGCCATGATGCCGAGCATATACTCATACACATCACCCATCATGTCAGCCCCATCGGACGTGATATTTTCAATACTTTCGATGACACGCGATAGCAGGCGAGCATTGGTAATTTGGAAAACAGTGTCTTCCATTGCCTTTCTATAAGCCGAACCCTCTTTCCCAACATGACGCAAAAAGATAAACACATCGTTGCGCACCCTATCCAACATTTTGGTCGGTTCCATTTCTTTGAATACGTGCCAACGCATTTCGTGGTAGGGTACATCTTTGTCGGTGGATGGATTGCGCCACACTCCTTCGGGGAATGTTGGGTTAAGCAAAACATCGCCCGTAAGATTTGCTATCGCTTCCTTTTCACGTTGCTTGTCGTCAAGCATCTTCATAAAGAGCAGATAAGTTATCTGTTCAAAGATTGCCGATGGTTGGGTAAAGCCATTGTTCCAGAATGTTTGCCATACATCATCCACCTTTTGTTTTATATCGCCTGTAATCATATTGTTCTTATGCTAATTTTGTTTCTACTTTTTTACAATCTCTTAAATTGTGGCGTATGCGAATTAGGTTCAGTCTGTGGTAAATTGACTTTTAGCATTACGGGCATTGGAAAATCTACTCCCATAAGTATAGCCTCTCCTGCACCTAATACTGGTAAATACGCCAATGTTGATTTATTTGCAGCAGAACAAGCACTTTCTACCGCTTCTTTGTCTTTATGATTTATTAATCGGTGAACTAAAAAAGTACCCATTTGGCTTAAAGTTCCCAATGGAATATCTCTTGGCATTTGTGTTGCCAAGCAAAGGAATAAGCCATATTTTCTACATTCCTTTGCTATGGAATCAAAAGAATCTAAACGCATGGATTGAAAATATTCATCTTTAACTTCTTTGTTCAGAAATTGGTGCGCTTCATCTGCAAAGAACACAATAGGTTGTGTCTTGAAATCTCCTTTTCTTGCTTTGTTAAGTAAGAATTTAGCTATGGCATTAGCTAATATTTCTCTTGTTTGAAAGTCATAGGGAACATCTTCAAAACCGATACGTAGAATGTGTTTTGACTTGTTGCTTATAAAAGATTCAATTGTCTCACACAAATCTTTTTTAGGCTCTTTTCCTATGCCAAATATTTGCTTAAATGCTTTGTCTGATACCTTACTATATATACGAATAATTAGACTAGCGATGTTGTCACTTGTTCTTTTGTCAACATCTCCCCACATTTCAACATTACTGCCATTACTTTCATATACGGCTTCCTCCTTTAATTGGATTACAAGTTTTGTTAAATCAAATTCAGAATTATCTTCCTCTATTTCTGCCATATATTTCGTTTCAAAATGTCTAAAAGCATCTTTATAATGACATTTTTTTCTAATTATACCGCCTACACACGTTATGAATTTATCTGTAAACTTAGGATGATAAAATTTCCCATCTTCTGGTAATTTTTCGTTTTCCTCTAAACACTTTGCCAATTTAAGTGATTTTATCGCATCTAATAATTTGGGCTGTTGCACTTGTCCCGCAGGTCTGAACAATGCGAACCAATCTCCAACGGATAAACGGGAATAATGAAAGTAGCTATCTTTATTTATAATAGCACTTTCTACATAATCTTTAGAATCAAAACCTGAATATTCTCCAGTAGGATCTATGATAATAGCTTTAGCCTTGGCATTTGAAATTCCTTCAAGTAGTTTACTTGTTGTATAACTCTTGCCTCCTCCAGTAGTTCCAACAATAGCACAATGGCGACCAAACAAAGCGTCCAAAGAGATTTCCACAGGAGTTGTTTTATCTTGTGTCAATACACCAAGTTTCATAAGGCATGGGGCAGTATTTTCTTTTTTTACGCCGAATCGTTTAAAGAAACTTTGTATGAAGTAAGAAGCGCAAACAAATACTTTAGCTCCAATTGGAGGTAGTGTGTTAAGTCCACGCTGTATTTCTTCTGGATTTTCAAAACTAAAAGACAATAGAATTTCAATGTATCCTATGGGATGCATTTCATTAGTTTCAAAAGACTTTTCGCTTAGTTCCAAACGCTCTTTTTCAGGTAATTCTATTCCTTGTATTTTTCCTAAGAATCCCATTTGATGCCCTTCTATTACTACATAGTTGCCTACTAAACCGCCGTGATATAGTTCACCATACTTGAAAAAAGGTTGTAACAAAGCGGAGGAAGGGAAATGTACCTTCACTCCTTGTGGAGTTACTTGATTGATAAAACCAATAAAGTGCTCGTTTACAAATGGATTATAATTAGTTCCCTTCATTGACAATTTTCACTAAACGATATTCATCGGATTGGTCATATATTTTGATGTTTGGATAAGCGTCAACAAATTCTTTAAAAGTTTCATTGACCATCATTATATTACCTCTTTCACCAGCTTCTTTATAGAAAATGTCGCTTTCTATGATACCTGTGTCCCTGTAATTGATAATGATAAGTTGAAAACTTGGATTTTGTTCCAAAGCTTCGTTTATCATGGATAATATGTGCTTGTCACCAAAGCTAAATCCTATAACAACCAATGTAGTATTTTTCATACGTAACGCAGCTTGAAAACGAGTCATCATTTCAAAAAATGGTTGTTCGTAAGAGTGTTCATATTTATTTTCTTGCGGAAAAATCATTAATGAATCTTCTACAGAAATTTCTTCTGCCTTATTTTGGTAAACGTTGTTGCCTCGTTTTTCCCAATCTACCGAACCATGTGGTTTGTATAGGTGGAAAACTCGTGGAACAAAATTGTCCTCGTTCTTAATTCTGCTACCATCACGAATTACGATATCGTAATCAAAATGTCTTCCACTGAATATCCGTGGAATGGAAAAAGAGAATCCATCTATTATTGTATAATTCCCTTTTCGTGCAGCTTGCTCAAATAGGGTGTCATAGTTTAAGGTAAATAACTTTACCCTTGCAATAGAACTTTTTCGTTTAGTAATCTTATTAAGAAATTTTTCATGCACACTGGATGATTCGGAAGATGTTATTTGTAGATTGCAATTATCTTTAATCATCTTCTTTATTTTGCTAACGGTATATGTAATATTCCATTCTTCTTTATCTGTTTTGAAAATCGGTTCTGTGATATAATCTTTTGCTTTTTCTGCTAATGAAAGGACTTTTTCTAGGTTTTTTCTATATTCGTCTTTCTCGTCTTTGTCAGTATATCTGACTTTTTCGCAAAAGGCATCCATATTCTGTTTTCCACCAAGCAAAACCGTAGCATCATCCCATAAATTACACATAAGTTTGCCTTTCTTGTCATTCTCTCCAAAAAGGTAGGAAGAACCTGCACCAGTAAGAAACAAGAGATTCTCAATTTGGTAATTTAGCTTCTTTCCATATTCTTGACGTTTTAATTTGTGGGCGTAGTTTTCTATGTCAGTCGAGATGTTGCCTCCGCTTTTGCGTTTGGCAATAAGCTCTTCTGGAAGTATGGAAACGACTCCATTCTTTATATCAGTGAACGAATCTCCTTCTTTCACTAAATAAAGTGTAAATCCATCTTTTTTTAAAAGACAGATATTTTTAGTTTGTTCTTCTTGCTTCTTCATACTACTCATCTGTCTTTTATTAAATCTTTCACATCAATATTCAATATATCAGCAATTTCAAATAGCACTTCCAAACTTGGTTGCCGTCTGTTGCATACATACGCATTGACTATACAGAAACTCTTGCCGAGTTTCTCGGCCAGCCAAGTTTGTTTGATACCTCTTTCTTCAAGTACCTCTTTTATCCGATTCATGGGTTTATCCATCGCTTTATTTTTTACAAAAGAAATCTATAGTCAAATCAACCATTAATGCAGTTATTGTAACTCCACGCTTTGCTTCATCATTCTTGATAGATGATTTTACAACAGAAGAAATGAAACTGGTTACTAAATGCAACATCTTGTTGACTGGCTTATCTTCCGGTTTATTGTTAAGTGTTGCATCTATACTTTGTAAAGCTGTAATTGCTGCATTTGCTTTTGAAAAATTTTCATCATCCGGTGCAATAGCTTCCGCAATGCTTACTGCATATTTAGATACCGCAAGTATATCGGCAACTTTCAGTTGTTGTCCATATGGGTTTTGATATAAGACTTCTTCTTGCCTAAATATATGATTAGGCTGATAAAGAATATTTTGCGCATATGTGTAATGGGTTCGATATATATTGCGAATATTAATCTCATTTTGTAAGGCTTTCAAACATCCCACAACATTCATTCGCAATAATGTATCATCTTTGATGTTGTCAATGGAAGTTGGTAATATGTCAGGCAAAATCCCATTAGAGAGCATTTCCTGTTTCGTCTGACTTTGTACCGATTCTGCAAAATTAGGGATGCCTATATAGCCTGTAGCAATATAGTGACTTATCATTTTATTTCTATCTCCCAGCATATACGCTTTATAAAGATTGGAATATGCTATTTCCAATCTTAAAACTTCATTAGCTTGTTGCTGTTCAAGTATGCCTATTGCGTTCATATATTTATTGTTTTTCCGTTTGCAAAGATATAAAATTATCTGCTATATAAAGAGAAAAGGAGAGGAGAAATCCCCTCCTTAACTCAAAATCAAATGTCAGACATTCAAATCTTTCATCGCCAATCCATAGTTCTCTTGTCCGAACAGATCTTGATGGATGAGCTTCAACCCAAGAGTCTGATAATACTTGTAGTCATCACCTTCTGTGCAGAGGTATTTGTAACCGTAGCGTGGCATGTACTCCTTAAAGAAACGAGTCAAGTCTTTGAGGCTTTCGGCTTGGTTCTTCTTGAAGTTACTACGCACAATGATGATGCTCCAGTCGGGAAAGTTGCCTCTTCCTTCGCTATACTCCCAGAAGCGTATGTAGCAGTCCAAATCACGCTCACGGATGTCCACGCAAAAGCCATTGGCATTTTGCATCACGCTACAACTGTTTCTGTAGCCAAATTTCTCACACAAGTAGAGATTGAAATCAAGAATCAAATCGTTTTGTAACATAATTGATTGAATTTAAAAAGTTAATAAATAGTGAATTATAAATGAAAGCCTCGCTTGCGCTTAGCCTTTTTCTTTTTCATCAGGCGATTGAACTCTGCTTCTTCTGCGGCAGTGGCATCGTATAATGAACTGCCATTCAACAGACCAAGACCGATACTTGAGCCGTTGTCGGATTGGGAAATGCTTTGCTGCACTTCTTCATCTTTATGCGTGAACCCTTGCTTGGGGTATTCAAATGAAGAAGCACAAGCATTCTGTTTCAATCGGTTGTCGATATTCAAATAGCTGAACTCCCGACTGACCTTTGAGCCGGAGAAAGAAAAACCGTCATACTCAAACTTGACACCCTGTATTTCCCGTGTAGTCCGGCTGACCTTGAATTTCATATCAATGTCACGGTCGGCAAGGGCTTCTTTCAGTTCATTCCAATTTTGAGCTTTGGGCAATTCCTCTTTCAACGCCTTGTATATCTCATGCTTTGCTCGGTCGTATGGGCGCAAGCGTTCCTCCTTGATATGATCTTTACCATTGGCAAAGTGCAAGCGGTATTTTGCCGTCAACATCTTACAAGCCTTTTCATTTCTGCGGAAGTCGTTCTTGTCGCTAATCGTCTTACCGTCATTATCCACCCGATTGAAAACGATGTGACAATGCGGATGCTCACGGTCGATATGCCGGGCAATGATGTATTGCGTATTTTCGATGCCCATCAGTTTCATATAGTCGTGGGCGATTTGCAACATCAACGCATCATCAGACTTCAAGCATTCGCCATCTTCAGGAGAGAAGTTGAGCGAGGTGTGTCCGACAATATTCTTTACCTTGTCGTTGAGCAACGCCTGTAATTCAAATTGCTCCGCCATCTGTTCGGGTGAGCCATTCACTCCGACAGCTTCCAGCAATTTGGATTTCTCCTCTTTGAGGACATAGCGGACACAGCCACTGAACGATGTCCCTTTGGTCTGCTTACCTATCATCTTTCAGTTGCTTTATGAGTTGGTTAATACGCTGCGCCATCTCCTCGCATCTTTCGGCAACAGCAAAGAATCCGTAGGTGTTTGCCTGCTTCGCCAATTGGTTAAGATTGGTGCTTTCACCTATCAACTGACGGATGATGTGGATATGCTCTTTCGTGATTCGTTCACGTACTGTTCCGCTCTCAATGAGCGAACGGATGACTGCGCTTTGGGTCTGCTTGCTCCGTCTGCAAAGCGCACCGAGCCATGCGAATTGGTCGTATGACAGACGGAGAGTTATCGTATATTTCTTTTCCATTTGGAATTGCTTTTAGTGAATAATTTGTGACCATCGGGAGCTGCCTCCTCAGACTTTTTGAGGAGCAAGTGGTCGGGAAATGTAATACACCGACATTAACTTGCTACAGTAAAAAAGTCTCGATTCCTCTCCCTTTGTTCAAAGTCTGAATCCTCGTTTCTTTGGTGGTGAAACCTTTGGTTGAGGGATGTCTCGTTGTACGCTGATGAGCTTCAAATCGAATGTCTCTATCAGTGTTTTCAAGTTCGGATTCCTCTTAATCATTTGTTGGAGTATGGCTTCATCGGGGCGTACTTCCAACAGATAATCGGCAATGTCGTATCCCTCTTTCCGTTCATTCTCGGTAGCTTTGGCTTCCAGATAATCGAACAGTTGCACATTAATTCCATAGCTTTTCATCAGACTGATTTTGCTCTGCCAATAGTCGGTTGCTCCCAAATCGGGAAATAACACAACGCTTCTTCCTGCAAGAACGGACAGGCTGTTAGCGTTGAAACAACCGTTCTTTCCACCTGATGCAATCCATAAGAATTGGGGTAGGTGGTAGGATGCAATGATTGCCGTTTTTTCGCTTTCGACTAATGCAACTGGACGGCTTTTGTCTTCTGGAAGCAAATGTTCACCGAAGAAACATTGTTTCAAATTATAGTCCTCCTTATGCAGTACGGAGTGTACCCACGTGACATGATTGTACGGTTCTTTTATCCGCTTACCTGTTGTCGGATTGTAAAGCATTATCTTACCAGTGCGGACTCTGTTCTGATAATCCATTTGCCAAAATACGGTTGCACCGTCCCAATGTTTGGAAGTACCTACTTTGTATTTCTTCATCAGTTTTAATGTTTCCGCTTCTCCGAATTGGGCCGATAAGAATTGGAACAGTTTATTCTCAGGATAGCGTTGCAATGACTGATTGACTATATCCAAATCAATGTAGGAAGTGGCTTTCGGCTCGACTTCTTTTATAGGCGCATAGCTCCTAAGGTTATCCTCGGACAACTTTTCTTTCTCAGAAGGATGCCGTTCAAAGTAATCACGGGGCGTGAAGTGATAACCACATTTCTGCTCGTGGTCGCAACGCCCCACGTAATCAGGGAACTGGATTCGTTTCTCCGTATCAATGTATTTGGAAAAACATCTTTTGCGGTGGCAGTTCGGGCAAGTATGCCGTGTGCAGACACCTTTGTAAGGTTCTAAAATGAATCTATGTGTACTCATTGTTTGTTTCTTTTTAGGTGTGTCACTTTTGTCGTTATTGTCGTTTTCGCTTGGAAAGTGTCAAAACCGACAAAAATGTCACGGGTTAATCTTTGAATATTCTCC
>CAQBGY010000048.1 GCA_948759685.1 uncultured Eubacterium sp. | reverse complement strand
CCGACAAAGATAGGGATTTTAACTAATTCCCCCAAATTTTCAAACTGAGCCCTTTGTATCATTAAAAATTGAGCAGTATGGAAAGAAAAAGATTCAGCGTTTTGTTCTTCATCAAGCGTAGCAAACTGTTAAAAAACGGGGAAGCTCCCGTGCGTGTACGCGTCACTTATGACCGTTTATATGTGGAACTTCAACTAAAACGAAGTGTAAAAGTCCCACTTTGGTCGCAGGACAAAGAGAAATCAATAGGCAAAGACCGCAATTCCGTAGAACTAAACCATTACATTGATGCCTTGCGTGTGAAATTCTATCAAATCTATCAAGATCTAGAACTGGAGGGAAAGATTATTTCTGCCCGTGCCATCGTAAACCGCTATCAGGGAAAGGACGAAACTTTCAAGACATTATATAATGTATTCAAGGAACATAACGACAACTGCCGGAAACTAATCGGAACGGATTATGCCGACATTACCGTAAGACGTTACGATAATTGTCTGAAATATCTCATGGAACTGGTAAAACAGGATTATAAGGTAGATGATATGCTGTTGCGTGAGGTGAACGGGGAACTTGTCCGCAAATTCGACCTGTACCTAAAGGCAGAAAAGCATTGTGCACAGAATACCGTTATCCGGTACATGAAATGCTTTAAGAAAGTGATAAACCTTGCCATTGCCAACGAGTGGCTGACGAAGAACCCGTTTGCCGGAATCAAGTTTCACGAGGTGGAGGTAAACAAGCAGTTCCTAAGCCAAGCCGAAATAAACCGGATATGGCAGAAAGAGTTCAAGATTGAACGGCTGGAACTGGTGCGGGATGTTTTCATCTTCTGCGTATATACCGGGCTGGCGTTCATAGACGTATATAATTTGCGCTCCGAACACATTTCAGAGGACAGCAACGGCAACCTGTGGATAGTGAAAGCCCGTGAAAAAACAAACAACCTTTGTAACATTCCGCTTTTGAGCATCCCCAAGCAGATACTTGACAAGTACAAGGATAACCCCTATTGCCTTGACAAAGGAACTTTGCTGCCCGTCCCTTGCAATCAGAAAATGAACAGCTACCTGAAAGAGATTGCCGACCTGTGCGGAATAAAGAAAAACCTCACCACGCACACCGCAAGGCACAGCTTCGCTTCGGTTATCGCGCTGGCTAACAACGTGTCACTGCCAAATGTCGCTAAAATGCTGGGGCATTCATCCACCCGAATGACACAGCACTATGCAAAAGTGTTAGACCAAACGATATTAAGAGATATGCAAGCGGTTGAAAAACAGCTATCTGTATAAATATAAGTAAAGCCAGCAATACAGTTTTATTAAAAACACGATTGCTGGCTTTCAACCAAACCATAAATATAGAAAACAAGACAGCTATATTTCAAGACTTCAAGCTATCAAGATTCCAAGATAGCAAGTTTTCAAGATTTCATTTCCGGTAATGCCTATCCAATAAATCCCTGATGTCACTTTCACGATAAATGATTTTTCCCGGAAGTTGCACGTAGCCCAGCAGCCCCGTGTCCCTATAATCCTGCAAAGTCCGTTTACTGATGCACAGCCTTTGGCAGACTTCCTCCCCCGTCAGGTAGTGTTCACCGTTCAGCACCGGGCGGTAGTTGGTGACAATATGCTCCACGTTCTCCAAAACCCGGTCAAGGGATGAAAACAATACCTGCGTAGTTTCCGAATCTTTCGTTATCAAGTCCATACGATTCATGTTTTAGGGGTGTTCTTTACTTGGTTGAGTATAAAGGTTTCCACGTCCGAAGCCTTATAATAAATTTTGCAGTTGATTTGCGAATAAGGCAGCTTGCCCGTATCACGGTAGGTTTGCATCGTCCGGGAAGAAACATTCAGCAGGCGGCAGGCTTCGCTGTTATCCAACCATTTGTCCTGCTTTCTCCGCAAAGGTAGGCAGAGCGCATCCATACGCCCCACAAAACTTTCAAACCTCTGTTTCCACAACTCGAATGTCTTCTTTTCAATCGTTACTATTTCCATATACTGATATTTTTTGTTATTACTCCGTTTTTCTTGTCCGGTACAAATATACAGGTCAGGATAACAGGTTGTTACTGCCTATCCTCAGATGTCCTTAGAAGTCCTCAAATGTCCCAGCCCGATAAAACGATAATGGGAATAAGCCCTTTTTCTCTGTTCTTCCCATATAAGTAAGGTGAAGTACACATGGCGTTTTCGGATAGCTTGTATTAATACGGTGCAGAGCAGTGCAAAGCAATTCCAAACGCTTGACACTTTGCTTTTTACCGATTTTTCTTATTTTATTTGTGGTGCTAATTCAAAGAACAAAGCACCATGAACAATCCATTTGAAGAAATTTTCAAGCGGCTGGAAAACATCGAAAAGATGATTTCCCCCGTAGTCGGCACACAGCCCAAAGGACGGGACGGCAAAGAACCCGTTTTAGTCAGAATATCCGTAGCCAGCAGCATAACCGGATATTCGGTCAATTACCTCTACCATTTAGCCAGCACCGGGACGATACCCTGTGTGAAGCGTGGTCGCACCCTACGTTTCGATGCGGACGAGCTGAAACAGTGGATGCGGCAGCAATATGTCCCGGCTTCCAACAGACTTCCCGATGAAAAAGAAAAGAGATAACGAAGCGGAACGTATCGGGGGCAGGCAGTCCAAGAACGAGCGTATCGAAAGGCAGCTTAATTCCTTGTACGACTTCCGGTTTAACACCGTGAAGAGCCGGACGGAATACAAGCCTGCCGATACCTCCGGCTTGTACCAGCCCGTCACGAAGTTTGCCCTGAACTCTTTCAGGCGTGAACTGGATGCGACCACAGGCATCACCACCTCCGCCGACAATATCCGCATGATACTGGAAAGCAACTTTGCCGTGAAAGTGCATCCCATACGGGAATACCTAACCGCCCTGCCCCTGCTGAATCCTGTCGAAAACGGACATATCAAAAGGCTGCTGGGCACGGTACAGGTAGCCAACCCCGACAAGTGGGAGGAATATTTCACCAAATGGCTGGTAGGCGTGGTTGCCAATGCGATGAACGACACGGGATGTCAGAACCACACCTGCTTAGTCCTGACCGGGGAACGGCAGGGGCAGTTCAAGACATGGTGGCTGGATAACCTTTGCCCACTGCCGTTGAAGAGCTATCTCTTTACCGGGAAGATAGACCCACAGGGAAAGGACATATTGACACTGATAGCCGAATACCTGTTCATCAACATAGACGACCAGCTAAAGGAACTCAACAAGCAGAACGAGAACGCCCTGAAGAACCTGATAACCACCCCGGCAGTCAAGTACCGCAGACCGTATGACATCTATATAGAGGAATATCCGCACTTAGCCAGCTTCATGGCATCGGTGAACGGGAACGAGTTCCTGACCGACCCGACAGGCAGCAGGCGTTTCCTGCCGTTTGAAGTCCTGCATATAGACAAGCCGGGGACAGAAGCCATCCGTATGGATAATGTCTATTCCGAAGCCATGTACCTGTATCGGCAAGGTGTACGGTACTGGTTCAACGATACGGAGATTGAAGAGCTGTACAAGGTCAGTGCAGGTTTTCAGGTGCAGACGGTGGAGTTTGAGATGCTGATGCAGCATTTCGAGAAACCGGAAGAGGGGGAAGAAAACCTGTTCTTTATGACAACGGCACAAATCCTCACCTGTTTACGGAATGTGTGCCCCATGCAGTTATCAGAAAAACGGTTGGGGGAAGCGTTGCGGAAAGCTGGGTTCAAACGGGTACAGAAACGCATAAACAACGGTGGTTATTCGGTATATGGATATAGGATAAAGCCTGTTCCAACCCCTTACACCGATAACGATTACGGTTAGGAATCCGCTTTGCAGTAGGTTGATATTGCCATGCAGCAACTACCCTAAAAACAACTTACTGCACATTAACTATTGAATATCAACCATTTGCAACAGGTGCAGTAAGCAGTAAGATAAAACCCGGAACTTTCGGAAAATTTGAGAAAAAAGAAAAAGCAGATGCCAACATGGATAGTTTTCTCTCTTTTTATATAGGAATAACTTACTTATCTTACTGCATAAGAGATAATACATTGAAAGAAAAAGAATTAGGTGCAGTAAGTCCGTATCTTTTCTTCTTACTGCTTTCTTACTGCCTTACTGCAATCATCCAACATCTAAAAAACAAAAATTATGACTTATCAGGAAGCTAACAGCATAAGTATCAAGGACTATTTGGAATCATTGGGCATCCTGCCCGTAGTGGATAAACTTTATTACGGTATGTACCACAGTCCGTTACGTCAGGACGATACGCCCAGTTTCAAGGTGGATTACGGTGTAAACCTTTGGTGTGACTTTGGGACGGGTGAGGGCGGCTCGCTCATCGACCTTGTGATGAAACAGTACGGATGCAACGCTTACGGGGCTATCAGCCGACTGGAACAGGACTATTACTCCGCCAATACTTTTTCTTTTCAAGGGAAAAATATCCCCGAAAAGAATCCGGCAAGGGAGGAAAGGAAGCGACCAGCCAGCCCGGTAGAAATCCGTAGCATCCAGCCGTTACAGCATCCGGCACTCACCAATTATCTGAAAAGCCGGGGCATTGCGCCCGAAGTGGCAGCGGACTATGTGCAGGAAATGTATTACCGTGTAAACGGGAAGCCGCTTTTTGCGCTCGCTTTCAAGAACGATGCCGGAGGGTACGAACTACGCAATCCCGGTTACAAGGGCTGCACCTCTCCCAAAGACATCACACGCATACAGTTTGCAGGAAAGAAAAACGATGCCTGTTTCGTGTTCGAGGGATTTATGGACTACCTTTCTTTCCTAACCATCCGGCACAAGAACAGCCCGATTTATCCCTGTATCGACTGGCAGGATTACATCATCCTGAACTCGACCGCCAATGTGGATAAAGCATTATACCCGTTAGGCGAGTACGAAAAGATACACTGCCTTTTGGATAATGACGAAGCCGGACGTAAAGCCACCCAAGCCATACAAAAGGAATACGGCTGGCGTGTGCGTGATGCCTCACACCTGTACAGCGGACACAAGGACTTGAACGACTACCTATGTCAAAAGTCCAGTCTTCCGGAGAAGCAAACGCAGTCTGCCAAGCAGCCGAATCAGGAAGAGAAAAACAAACAATCTCCCGGTGAAAAAAGAAAAAGGGGCAGACGGTTGTAGGCAGGAGAACAGGCAAGGCATACCAACGGCAAGCGGTGTGATTCAGGAGAGCAAGGTTATGTTTCGGTAGACCGAAACCCCTTGCTTTGCCTGACAGCAAAGAAAATTTCTCCCGTTGGTCGCAATTTTAAAGATACCATTCAATAAGCAAAACGTATGACAGAGATAAGGAACAAGGCAGGAGGTCGCCCGGCAAAGAGCCGGATAGACAAACAAAAGAGAGTAGTCAGTACAAAGCTGACCGAACTTCAATATTACGCTATCAAGAAGCGAGCCGGAGAATCCGGTCTGCCCGTCAGCGAGTACGTCCGGCAAGCGGTCGTTTCGGCAGAGATAACGCCACGGTTGAACAGGCAGGATGCCGACACTATCCGCAAGCTGGCAGGGGAAGCCAACAACATCAATCAACTGGCGCACCGGGCAAATGCCGGAGGGTTCGCACTGGTAGCGGTGGAACTCGTGAAACTAAAGAACAGGATTATTGAAATCATAAACCAGTTATCGAATGATTGGAAAAATAAAAAAGGGAAGCGGATTTAAAGGCTGTGTAAACTATGTGCTGGATAAGGAACAAGCGACTTTGCTTCATGCGGAGGGAGTACTAACAGAAAGCAAGCAGGATATTATCCGTAGCTTCTGCACGCAAACCGAAATGAATCCCAATTTAAAGAAGCCGGTCGGACATATTGCGTTAAGTTATTCGGCAGTGGATGCGCCCAAGCTGACGGACGAGAAAATGATACAGTTGGCGCAGGAATATATGCATGAAATGAAAATCACCGATACGCAGTATATCATCGTGCGCCACCAAGACCGGGAGCATCCGCACGTGCATATCGTATTCAACCGAATAGACAACAACGGAAAAACGATTTCGGATAAAAACGATATGTACCGGAACGAGCAGGTTTGCAAGAAACTGAAAGCAAGACACGGGCTTTATTTCGCTAAAGGGAAAGAGCAGGTGAAACAACACCGTTTGAAAGAGCCGGATAAATCAAAATACGAGATTTACACGGCTGTAAAGAACGAAATCGGGAAAACAAGGAACTGGCAGCAATTACAGAAGCAGTTAGTGGAAAAGGGTATCAATATTCATTTCAAGCGCAAGGGACAGACGGATGAGATACAGGGTATTTCCTTTTCCAAAGGTGAATATACATTCAAAGGTTCGGAGATTGACCGCAGTTTCAGTTTTTCAAAACTGGATAAATACTTCGGAAATACAGGACTGACGACAGCCGGAAACAACAAACAGACAATTTATACACCTGTTCAGGAGCCAGCTACAAACAAAAGTAATAATTCACTGATAACAGGTTTGGGCGGTTTGTTCTCCGTTTCGTCCTCTCCGGCTGATGAAACGCCTGACAATCCCGATTTGAGAAAGAAGAAGAAAAAGAAACGACAATTTAAGTTATAAACGAATGGAAGAGAATTTGATTTTAGAAGGACTTCTCTCTATGGTTGCGGAACTGAAAGAGAAGCAAGAAAAGCAGGTGATACCAGCCAGCCGGGAAGAGACGATAAGCCGACTGGATGTTATTGAACAACGTATTTTAGAGATGCAGAACAAACCTGCCATTTCTGAAAATACGGTGCAGGAGATTTTGAACCAAATCGCCTGTATTAAGAAAAGACAGTCAGGCAATCAGAAACAAGACCTTGATGATATAAAGGGAATGATTGTGACTTCGCACCGATATTTCAAAGAGAAATTAAAGGAACTGTTTCCGACAGATACCCGGCAGCAGGAAAAGGTAGAAGCCGTTTCGTTATACGATAAAATCCTAAGCCGGATAACTCCATATCTGCAACCGAAGTTCTTTCTTTTTTCAGCAGGAATAATTATCGGTATTGTTTCGTTAATCCTGAATGTTCGTTTTATGGAACGTATGCAACAGTTACAGGACAATGATATAAAATACCGTTATCTCCTGATGAAAGGGAAAGCGGACGGGAATATGCTTAATCTATTGGAACTAAAGTTTATCCGGGAACGGGACAACGCTTTCATTCAGGACTTGACAGAGACAGTTATTGATTTTGAATACCGTAGCAGAAAGCAAGCGGAAGCATTGGAAAGGGCAAGGTTACTGAACGAACAAGCCGAACGGCTAAAGGAAGAAGCAGGCAAATTAGGCAAGCCATAAACAAGAAGCCGGAGCAGACAGGCAATTACCCGATGCTCCGGCTTATCTGTTTACTTCTTGTCCGAACCGTGTTCTTTCTCGAACTTGCGTAGCGTTACCGAACTGAACCGTTCCTTTATGAATTCCCGGACGTCCGAAGCCCGGTAATACACTTTTCCGCTGATTGTAAAGTAAGGTAATACGCCCAAAGCACGGTAGCGTTGCAAAGTTTTGATGCTAACCTTGAACAACAGGCACAAATCCTGATTATCCAGCAGGTTATCATCTTCGGGCAGCACCTTGTCGGCATTGCGCAAAGCCCGCATATCTTTGCAAAGTTCGTCCAGCTTGTCGAACAGCTTTTGCATCCATTCCTTGAAATCGTAATTTTCTATATACATAGTTGCTTCATTTTCTGATTATACTTTATGGTTTGTCAATCGATTGATGATGCAAAGTTCAGAAAACGGGTGTAAATAAATTATAGGGGTACTAATGGAATCCCCTATAAATAGAAGCTAAGTTATTGATTATCTATATCCTTTTTTATCATGTTCCTTTCGGATAAGGTCTGCCAGCCCATTAAGAAACTCCGTGATTTTACCTGCCTTTCATTTTATCACATCCTCATGCTTTTGGTGATAGTCGCCTATCTTGATATTAAAGAGCCATTCAAAGGCTTTTCCCAAATCCACCAAGTAGGCAGGTTTACCATTTTGATATACGATGTTTTTAGAGATGAACAAACCGCTGACAATTTCCATAATGTTGATAAGGGTTGCTTTGTCAGCCAAATAGAGAGGGGAAAGAGGTGGTTTATCAAGTTGCCGTTTAAACTGTTCGGGGTATTTGATACGCCATTCTACAATACGTATTTCGTTATCTATTAGTCCTATCGCTTCATCAATTAGATGCAAATAAGGCATTTTTTTCTTGCTCAAACTGTACACGGTACGATTTGAGACGATGTAATCCGAAAGAAAAATACCGTAGTAAAATGCTATTATCCTGTTCATACATGCTGAAATCAGCTAAATGTAACGCCAATTCTTCAATAGCTCCTACAAGCTCTGTTGCAAAAACTTCACGCTGTGAGTATTCCGATAATAAACGGAAAAATCTCTGTTGTAATAGGTCGTTCATTATAATTATCTGAGGAAGTTCTGCTAAAATATTGACAGAACTTCCTACTGTAAAGTTTACTTATTTACAAATTTAAAATCATATTCGTTGTATCGATTGCCTATATTTGGATATTTTTTCAGAAGCAATTCTATCTTAGATATATCATCTGGCAATAAATTAACATCGGTAGCTTTCGCATTTTCTTCTAAATACTTGATTCGTTTAGTTCCCGGTATAGGGATGATATTTTCACTCTGTGCCAATATCCAAGCTAATGCAAGTTGAGCAGGAGTTATTCCCTTACTTTCTGCTATTTCTGCAAATTCTGCTGTTAATTTTTGATTATTCTCCCAATATATACCGTTATAACGTGGCAAATGCTTACGAAAGTCATTTTCACCCAATGCATTCACATTAATAGTATTTGTTACCAATCCTCTACCCAATGGTGAAAAGGGAACTAAGGTTACTCCTAATTCTTTTGTCAAGGGCAAAATTTCTTTTTCCACATCACGGGTTAATAGAGAATATTCACTTTCAACGGCAGATATAGGATGAACGGCACAGGCTCTCCGCAATGATTCGGCAGAACATTCGCTTAGTCCTAAATAGCGTACCTTGCCTTCTTTTACCAATTCTGCCATAGTCCCAACGGTTTCTTCGACCGGTATTGTCGGGTCTATTCGATGCGCATAGTACAAATCTATGGTTTCAATATTCAACCTTTTCAGGCTGAGTTCTACAGCTTGTCTTATATATTGAGGAGAAGCATCCACATAACTTTCACCACCATCAAATACAGTACCTTGATGATTACGTAAACGGAAACCGAATTTGGTAGCAATGAAAATCTGATTTCTTTTTTCAGCCAATACCTTAGATAGTAATCTTTCATTAGCACCATTGCCATACACATCCGCAGTGTCCCAAAAGTTTATACCAAGCTCTAAGGCACGATGTAATGTCTTAATACTTTCTTTTTCATCGGCTACTCCATACGCAGCACTCATTCCCATACATCCCAATCCAATGGCGGACAGGCTTACTTCTGTTTTACCTAATTTTCTATACTTCATAATTTATATTTTTAGTCGATACAAAATTAGGAGATGCTAATTGAGCAGAATTATACAATTCAAAGCATCAGTTGCACAAATCAAATAATTGCCTGTTCTCTGACTTCGCTTGGCGATTTACCAGTATGTTTGCGATAGAATTTACTGAAATAAGAAACCGTTTCAAATCCCAAGCTATACGCTATTTCTGATATTGAAAGATTAGTATGTAGTAGGTGTTGGGTACATTCTTTGATTATTCTTTCCGCAATCATCTCAGAGGTAGTTTTTCCTGTTATTTCTTTAACCACTTTATTTAAATGATTAACGTGTACAGACAGGCGGTTTGCGTAATCGGCAGGAGTGCGCAGACTTAAAATCGCGTTTGGATAATCAACGGGAAATTGTCTATCCAACAATTCTATAAATAATTCAGTAATGCGTTGCGAAGCATTCGGATGTGATTCATATTGATTGGAATCCTGCATTTTCAGGGCTGTATGAACCAACAAATGAAGATAACACCGCAAGACATCGGACTTATTTATATAGTCTGATTGGTTCTCTTCCTGCATTTGTTTGTATATATCCATCACTTTAGCAACTTGCACATCATCTAAAAAGAAAACCTTATCTCCTGTTACTTTGAACAAAGGAGTATTTGCCAAAGAACCGTTCTTTTCATCTGACTGCACAAACTGTTCATTGAAAATGCAAAACACTCCTTTTTGTTCTTCACTGATTGATTCCCAAGCATAAGGAACTAAAGGGTTGGAAAACAATAATGCAGGACGATCTACTAAAATCCATTTGTCTGCATAATACAGTTTTCCCACACCTATAATTAATGTAATCTTATAAAATTCCCTGTAACCGAATTGTACAGTTCCAAAATTACATTGCCGGGAGAAAATATTAAAATAAGGTTTCTCCATTGAATAGGTTGCATCCGGTTGGAGGTCACAACTTTGTATTCTCTTATAGAATTGTGTTATACTTTCTGGCATAATATAGCTATTTATTGCAAAACAAACAATTATTTTTCGAACAATAGCTTACTATTCAGGCAATAACATTAATAAATCCTCATTTTCTTCTACTAAGTAGTATGCCATGAACACCAAAGGTTCGGAATCTAAGGCATTATCAAAATGCAGTATCGGCTTATTCTTAGGTTCGTAGAATGCCTCGCCTGCTTTTATTAATTGAGGTTTTTCTCCTTCAATCTGAAATAATAAAGTACCTGAAACGATATGCCCTACAACCGGACAAGGATGCAAATGATACTCTGCCTTACCATTTACCGGTATAACAACTTTCTTAATTTCGACTTTTGACAAACCTTGTTTTTCCCTCAATTGGATTGAAAGAAGATTGGTTCTTGCTACATTTTTCTTTTCCATACTTGTGCAACAACTTGAAATGATTAATAAAATGAATAGTACTATCTTATTCATAAATGATTTATTTTGCTGCAAAGATAGAATGGAGCAAGAGATTATTTCATTGACCTATGTTAAGAGATTTAAGACGGCTTAAAGATTCAGGCTTTATTCCAAGATAAGAAGCGATATGATATTGTGATACGTGTTGTTCTATATGAGGATAAGTTCGTAAAAGCAACTTATATCTTTCTAAAGCATCATCCATGAGTAATGAAGTCTCTTTTCTGCATTTTTTAATGAAGAGAGTATCCGCTATATATTTTCCTAATTTATACCCTTCATTAGAGGTTTGTAGTAATTGGTCATAATTAGATTTAGACAAACAATATAAGACTGAATTTTCTAATGCTTGTATACTTCCTACGCTTGCTTCTATTGTCAAGAAACTTCTATAGGACGTAGCAAATGAACCTTGGAAATGAAAATCACTGATATAATCTTCTCCTTCCTTTTCTATGTAAGAACGTAAAACTCCCGTCTCTACAAAACCAATAAATGAACAGACTTGTCCCTGACGTAATAAATATTCTTTCTTTTTCAAAATAACTTCATCGCATTCACCCACCAGCCTTCTAAACAAATCGAGAGAGAGTCCTATTTCCTTGATTATTAAGTTTTCTAATACCATATTTACAGTTTGATGCTACAAAATTACCTAAAAGACTTCAAATCGACGTACTATTTACCAAACAAAAGCATTACTTTTGTAATGAGGTCATAAAACAATGGAAACACAAAGCAGATTGAAGAATCTCACTCGTATCCATATTGTTCCCATTATCTATTACACTCCTTATAAATATCTATTATTTAACATATAGAGCTATCATTACTTGTTACTCAAAACAAGCTTTTACCATAGAAGTAACCCATAAACTCTATAGTAATACTGACCCCTTTTCTTTTACTTCTCACAAAGAAATAACTTTTGCTGCAAATAGAATATAGGTAACGAAGCATTTATCAAACAAATAACTACCTTTGCAGCACAATTACAGATACTTATGTTGAATACTGAAAACATACAATTGCTCATTGATAGCGGAGAAGGCTATAATGTTGAGTTCAAAGTTCGTGTTCCCTCTAAAGTTCGTGAACTGACAGAAGAAATTTGCGCTTTCGCCAATGCAGACGGAGGATACTTACTTATTGGTATAGATGATAACGGACAGATTATAGGCACAAGTTTAGAGAATGACAAACGTTCTGCTATTCAAGGCTCTATCAGTGAAATATCTCCGACGCTTCATTGCGAGTTGTACACCGTGAATATTGAAGATAAAACAGTTTGGGTGATTGATGTTCCATCAGGTAAAGACAAACCTTATATCTTTTCCGGTTCTATCTTTGTACGCGAGGGAGCAAACTCTCAAAAACTTCGTACTGTCGAAGAAATGCGTAGCTTCTTTCAGGAGTGCAACAAAATATTTTTTGATGCTATCCCCTGCTCATGGTTTAACATTTACACTGATGCAGACGAACAAGCGATAAAAGACTTCCGTACGGAAGCACAACTAAGTCCATCGACAGCCGACAAACAGATATTCGAGAATTTGGAACTGTTTACAGATAAAGGTGTAGCAAAAAATGGTGCTGCCATGTTCTTTGGAAAACAACCTGAACGGAAATTTCCGCACGCAATAACAAGATGTGTTCTTTTCAAGGGAACAACCAAAGTATTTATTATTGATGATAAATCTTTCGGTGGTCCACTATACCAGCAATATTTACAAGCAATGACATGGCTGGAAAGCAAACTGCAAGTAGCTTATAAAATTGAAGGAGCAGGGCCGAGAGAAGAAATTTGGGAAATTCCTCTTACTGTATTCAAAGAAGCCATTATAAACGCTTTATCCCATCGTGATTATTACGAACAGGGAGCAACCATTACGATAGAAATGTTCGACGATCGAGTAGAAATTTCAAATCCCGGAGGACTTTTGCCTATTGTAGCTAAAGATTTCGGACACAAGAGCATGACACGTAACCCGTTAATATTTGGTCTGTTTACCCGTATGCATTTGGTTGAAAGGGTTGCATCCGGTATCCCCCGTATGAAGGAAGCTATGAAGGAAGCTAATCTTCCTGAACCTGAATTTCATACGGACGGGATGTTTACGGTAGTGTTTAAAAGGAAGAACAACAGTGACACCGATGGCACTGTAAATGACACTGTAAATGGCACTGTAAATGCAAACGAACAGTCCGTTCTGAATCTGATAAGAAAAGAGGAAGGTTTGAATGCTACGGAAATTTCAAAAAGAATTTTGAAGAGCGTAAGAACCACCAAACGTTATCTAAAATCTTTAAACAATAAAAAGCTCATAGAATTTAAAGGAGCACCGAAAACTGGAGGATATTATATTAAAAAACTTTAATAATACATGATATGATACTAGCAGATATAACTCTCAAAGGATTTAGAAATTATAAAGATGCACATATTAAGTTAGAGAAAAATACACTTATTATTGGGGCAAATGATGTTGGTAAGACAAATTTAATCTGGGCGATGCGATTACTATTAGATAGAAGCCTGTCAGATTATGATATAGAACCACGATCTAGTGATTTTTATGTATTGGAAGAAACTAACTCATTTGTCATATTATTACACTTTACAGATATTACTGAGGAATGTGTTTTGTCTAAACTAAGAGGAAAAATAAGTGATGCTAATGAGATGTATATGTCCTATAATGCATCAAGAGATCCTAATACGGGAAAAATATCCTATACAATAAAAGCAGGAGCTTCCGTTGAACTTTTGTCGGATATTGAAGCACATTATTATCGTAAATATTTAAATATTAAATACATCAGTTGCAGAAGAGACTTGTATGCTTTTATATCTAAAGAAAGAAATTTTTTATTTCAAAATGCCAAAGAGAGCAGGAGCACTCAAGAAGAAGAGGAAGATAATACACTTTTACAAGAGATTAAAACTAAATTACAAGAAGCTAACAATTTAATACCGACTTTACATTACATTTCTAAAGCGACAAACTCAATCAATAGTGAATTAAAAGAAATGTCTATTTACAACAATAATCAAGATGTATATTTTGATACAAATTCTTCAAATATAGACAAATTTATAGACAGTACCTCCGTTTCGTCAAAGACAAATGACACGCCCGTAAATATAGGTGGAGATGGACGATTAAATCAAATTTACTTATCATTGTGGGCAACTAAACATGAAATTGAACGTCCCAAGCTTGAAGAAGTTTCGATTGTATGCATCGAAGAACCTGAGGCTCATTTGCATCCACATCAACAGCAAAAGCTTGCAACTTATTTGAGTAACAAGATATGTGGGCAAATATTCTTAACTAGTCACTCTCCACAAATCACCAGTGAATTTTCTCCAAATTCAATTGTTCGCTTATACAAAACAGAACAATCAGATACCAAAGCTGCATCAAATGGTTGTTCTAAAATTATTGAAGGTTCCATAATAAACTTTGGCTACAGAATGAGCATAATCCCAGCTGAGGCATTTTATGCTGATCAGGTTTGGCTCGTTGAAGGTATCTCTGAAGTTATTTTCTATAAAGCATTATCGAAATTTTGTGGTGTAGATTTATTAAAAAACAACATAAGTATACTAATGGCTAATGGGATTGGATTCTCTACTTTTATCAAAATATTAAATGCCATGAATATACCTTGGAAACTTAGAACAGATAATGATATATTCAAGATACCCAAAAAGAAATATTATAGAATGGCAGGAATGCAGAGAGCCATAAGTATTCTCGAAGATTATAGAGAATTGGATGCATCAGAAAAAAAAATAATTGAGGAAAACAAGGAAAAACTTAAAGAACTACCAACGAATATTCCTACAAATGAAATAAACACTATTTGCTCCACTTTAAGAAGTATATTAAATAATCATGGAATCTTTCTATCAGAAAAAGATTTAGAGAATGATATGTTCAATAGTCCTATAAAAAATGATTTAATAGAATTTTTCAATGATTTAGAGGAATATGAAATTATCACGGCAATGCAAGAAGCAAAAGGAAATTTCATGTATAATTTCATAAGACAAAAAAGTACATCATTAAGTAAATTGAAGGAACATTCATTAACAAATCTATTAAGATAAAATGACTCCTACAGAACAACAAAAGGCTATATTAGAATGTAGAGAAAATCTTGTCGTCATTGCTGCTCCTGGATCTGGAAAAACATTTGTTTTATCCGAAAAAATAAAAAACGACATTAAGGAACTGCTCGATTATCAAGGAATTATCGCCATATCGTACACAAATAAAGCTTCTTTAGAACTAAAAAACAGAAGCCTAGCAAATGGCATTTCCCCTAAAAGTTCATTTTTTGGTACCATTGATAAGTTTTGTATTCAAGATATAATTATACCATTTGGAAGCCTAATGCAAGAGAAAAAGACTTTCGACAATCTCATAATTCGCTCAATGAACAATTCTGAGCGTTCTCAGCTAGGGCAAGTTGAAAAAAGAGAAAAAATAGAATATAACCATATGGATATAATATTGTCCTTATTAGAAGCAAATATTATATTAATAGAATGTATAGGAATATTAGCTAATTATATCTT
>CAQBGY010000047.1 GCA_948759685.1 uncultured Eubacterium sp. | reverse complement strand
TGGTCGGATAGTCCGCCAAACAGTTAAATTAAGCGACTTCACGTCGCACCCAGAGATAGACGTCAGCGGAGTTTTCAGTTCATGGGAAACATTTGCCGTAAACTCTCGGCGCAGCATATCCCTTTTTTCACGTTCCGTAATATCCAGAATAACCACAACGGCCCCAATTACGGATTCCTTCTCATAAACCGGATTGGCAATCAGACTGTAACTGCGTTCCTCCCGCACCATCGTATTCTCTGCCTTTATTCCTGACAATACATCGGATATAACGCCTCTGAACTCTTTTGCCCGGCAGAACAGCAGGACACTCCTGTCTGCCGGAGGGGTAATCTCAAGCAGGTTTAATGCGGCAGAATTATAGGTCAGGAGATTGGCGTCTGCATCAATAACCAGAAAGCCCTCACTCATATTTTCTGTAATAAGGTTAAATTCTTTCTGTTTTTTGCGGGCGTCCGCAAGCTGTTCCCCTATCGTTTCTTTCTGGTCTGCAATTTTCCGTAACAGAGGTGTTAATTCCTCATATGTGTCATTATTTTCCGGTATTTCCAAATCCAGTTTGTTAATTGGTTCTATAATGGCTTTTGATACCCTTGCGGAAAGCACCAGTGTTAAAATCAATGCGACAAACATAATGAATAAAATCGGCTGAAGCATCCCAATCAGAATGGTTACTACCGTATACTGTTCTGTCGAAACCCGCAGTATGCTGCCATCGGAAAGCCGTATGGCATAATTCACTGTTTTTTCCGTCAGGGTTTTGGAGTACCTCGTACTCATGCCCTTCCCCTCTTTCATTGCCGTTTTAATTTCATCCCTGTCGGCATGATTATCCAGTTCGGACACATCTGCCCTGCTGTCGAACAATACCGTTCCATTTTCATCAATCCATGTGATACGGTTATTTCCGGCAAGTCTGTTATTCTTGTTATCAAAACTGTCAAAATATCCGGCTCCCTCATTTTCAAGAGCATGTGCCAGAAAGCCGGCCTCATTGGCAAGCTCTTTCTGTATCTGCTTTTCAAAAAAATGAAACAAAAGCCCCATAATCAATGCAATGGTAGCTGCCAATACAAGACAGACGGTAAGCAGTGACGAACGAAAAATTTTTTTATTCATTCCAATCGCCTCCTAATTTATAACCGATTCCTTTTATAGTCTGAATGAGTTTTCCGGCATCCCCCAGTTTTACCCGCAGTTTCCGGATATGCACATCCAGCGTCCGGGATTCTGTATAATATTCCCCCCAGACACTGGTTAAAAGCCTGTCACGTTCCACTACATTGCCCTCTGCCTCCAGCAAAACCATCAACAGCAGATATTCCTTATAGGAAAGCGATACCGCTTCCCCTGATACCGTAATAATATGTTTTGCAGGATTAACATACAGCCCGCCAATCGTATACGTTCTGTCATCCTGCGTTTTTTGGGAACGCCTCAGTACCGCCCGGATCCTTGAAATCAGTTCCATCGTTCCAAAAGGCTTTGCCACGTAATCATCCGCTCCCATATCAAGGCCTGTGACCTTATCAAATTCACTGCCCTTTGCGGTAAGCATAATCACAGGGATATGCGCAGTCGCTGCATTACCTTTCAGTTTATTAAGAATCGACAACCCGTCTTCTTCCGGCAGCATAATATCCAGCAAAACCAATTCCGGCAGTTCCGTATTTAGTCCCTGCCAAAATTCCTTTGGAGAAGAATGCCCCTGTACTTCAAATCCCTCTTTTGACAGCGCATAGCATACCAGCTTTCTTATATTATCATCATCTTCCAGCAGATAAATCATGTTAACCGATTCCTCCTTTGGTGGAGCTTTCCTTATTTTCAGGTCTTTTCCGATGCTCTCCGGTAATGGAATAAATAACCCATTCCGCAATATTTTCTGCATGGTCGCCAATCCGCTCAAAATATTTTGCAATCATCAGCAAATCCATAAGAGCCTCCGCATCGTCGTGTCTCTCCGTTATTGATTTTATCAACTCCCGCTTTACCTTGTCAAATAAATCATCCACGATATTATCATGTTCAATTACCAGCCAGGCAATATCCAGATTCATTTTTACAAAAGATTCAATACTTTCTGACACCATTTTGATCGCTGCTTCTGCCATTTCCCGGATATGGGTTTCGCCAAGCGTTCCCTTTTTTGCCACATAAGGTGCAATCTCCACAATATCCGATGCCTGATCTCCAATCCGTTCCATATCGGATATCATTTTCAAAGCGGCTGAAACAACTCTCAAATCTTTTGCCACGGGCTGCTGCTGCAAAATCAGTTTCAGGCAGAGGGTTTCGATATCACGCTCTTTTTTATCAATCTGCGTATCCGCATCCAGACACATATTTTTGCTGTTTTCTTCATTATCCGTAAGATATTTTACCGCATTGGTAATTGCCTCCTCGCATAAGGCTCCCATGGTAACAAGTTCTGTATTAAGCTGCGATAACTGTCTGTCAAATTTATTCCGCATTATCCAAACCTCCCTGTAATATAATCCTCTGTCCTCTGGTCAGACGGTGTGGAGAACATGGTCTGCGTATCATCAAACTCCACCACCTCGCCCAGCAGGAAGAATGCTGTCTTATCTGCAATCCGCACTGCCTGCTGCATATTGTGGGTTACCATAATAATCGTATATTTTTCCTTCAGTTCCATTGCTAAATCTTCAATCTTTGAAGTGGAAATAGGGTCAAGGGCAGACGTCGGTTCATCCATCAGAAGGACTTCCGGCTCTACCGCCAGTGCCCTTGCAATGCAGAGCCTCTGCTGCTGGCCGCCACTCATGCCCAATGCACTCTTTTTCAAACGGTCTTTGCATTCCTCCCAGATTGCCGCCTGCGTCAGGGAACGCTCCACGATTTCATCCAACTTAACCTTTGATTTGATTCCATGTATTCTTGGACCATAGGCAATATTATCATAAATACTCATTGGAAACGGATTCGGTTTTTGAAAGACCATGCCAACACGTTTCCGCAAAATGTTTACATCAATCCCCTTGTAAATGTCAATGCCGGAAAGCATAATTTCTCCTTCGATACGGCAGCTTTCCACCAAATCATTCATCCGGTTCAATGTTTTCAGATAAGTGGATTTTCCACAGCCAGAGGGGCCAATCAGCGCAGTGATTTTCTTTTCCGGGATTTCCATGTTGATACTTTTCAGGGCATGGCTCGCACCATACCATAAGTTTAAATTCTTTGTCGTGATAATGTGTTCCATAACTTTAACCTCGTTTCTGTTTCAGTCTAACCGCCGCTATCTTTGCCGACATATTGATAAGAAAGGTAAGTACAAGCAATATAGCGGCAACCGCAAACGCAACATCAAACTGCCCGCGCTCTTTCGCATATACATACATGGCAACGGTCAGGGTAGAACCCGCATTTCCCGCCTGCACTGCCTCTGGTACGGACAGCAGTTCATTTGCCATCCCTGCCGTAAAGAGAAGTGCGGCACTTTCACCTACCACTCTGCCCACCGATAAGATACAGCCGGTAACAATCCCATCAATGACACAGGGAATGACAACTGTACGAATCATATACCATTTGCCTGCCCCTAATCCAAGCGAACCTTCCCGGTATGCTTTTGGCACCGTTTTCAGGCTTTCCTGTGTGGTGCGTATAATCGTGGGCAATGTCATGATTGCCAGGGTGAGCGAACCGGCCATCAGACTGGTTCCCAGAGAGAAAAACTGCACAAACAGGAGCATTCCCACCAGTCCATATATAATTGATGGGATTCCGGCAAGGGTTTCTGTTGCCAGTTCAATGACCCGTACCAGTTTTTTATTCTTTGTATATTCGTTCAGATAAATCGCAGCCCCTACCCCAAGCGGCAGTACAATTACAAGCGTTATGATAATGATATATAAGGTATTCAGGATGTTTGGCAGAATCCCGACCGTACCACGCAAAAGGCTTGGTTTCGTAGAAACAAGCATCCATGAGATATGTGGAATGCCCCGGTACAGGATATATCCAATCAGTCCGAGCAGGAGAGAGCAAATCAATCCTGCTGATAAAACCATCATCAGCTTTAAGATAGTATCCTTAATTTTTCTTGCTTTTGATATTGTATCAGTCACATGTATTTCCTCCATTTTCCTCAAGAACGCTGTTTTTGCGTTCTTGATAGGTTTGCCTTAGTTCCACTTGGCATGGTATTTTCATGCAATAGTGGAACTTCAAACCTTTTTTTTAATTACTACATTTAATATCAGGTTAATTGCCATAATGAACAGAAAAAGCACCAGTGCGATGGAAAATAATGCCTGTCTCTGTAAGCCGGAAGAATAGGACATTTCACTGGCAACAGCAGTAGTCAGAAACCGGACGCTGCCAAACAGTTTCGGCATATTGGCAACATTTCCCGCTACCATCATAACCGCCATCGCTTCCCCGGCTGCCCTGCCAATGCCTAATACAACCGCAGTGACAATGCCGCTTTTTGCGGCAGGCACAACCACCTTAAATACGGTTTCCGTCTTTGTCGCCCCCAGAGCAAGAGAAGCCTCCTCATATTCCTTTGGCACCGCCCCGATTGCCGTTTCCGATACGGAAATGACAGAGGGCAGAATCATAACAGCAAGGACAAGAATTGCCGAAAAGAGGTTTGCACCATCCGGGAGATGAAATATCTCCCTTACGCATGGAACAATGATGATCATTCCCACCAGCCCATAAACGACAGACGGGATTCCTGCAAGCAAATCTACCACATTCCTTACTGCACTGCTAACTTTCTTTGGGGACATCTTTGCCAGAAAAATAGCACATAGCAGTCCAATCGGAACTCCTATGAGGATTGCCCCCAGAGTTCCGTATACGGATGTCAGGATAAAGGGAAGGATTCCATAGGAAGGCTTTGCAGAAGTAGATGCCCAGACCTTCCCAAACAGGAAATCTCCCAGACCGATATCCCGTATTGCCGGAATGCCGCTTATCAAGAGAAATATAGTAATTAGGACGACAAACAGTATCGTCAGCAGACCGCATACCAAAAACAACAAGTTCATTGCCCTTTCCATCCACCTTGCTGTCTTTTTTATCTTTTCCATAACAGCCCCTCCTGTAATTACCGTTTGACAGGAACAGCACCTGCCTCTGTAATAAGGCTGTCTGCCTGTTCGCTGGTAGCGAAGTCGAAAAACTCCTGTGCAGCTTTAGAAAGAGCAGTGTCCTTTTTTGTGACCAGCACGAAGTTTCTCTGGACTTTGTATTTCCCATCCTGAATACTTTCTGTTGTCGGGCTTACCCCTTCCACGCTGACCATCTTTACCGTATCACCAACCGAGGCAACCGATGCATAGCCAATGGCATTTGGATTGCCGGATACCGTCTGCACGACATCGCCCGTAGACGTAAGTTCCTGTGAATACTTGCATTTATCCTTTGTGCCTGTCACTTCCTCAAAACCGTCTCTTGTGCCAGAAGCCGCCTCACGCCCAATACAGACAATCGGTGCGTCGCTGCCGCCAACCTCTTTCCAGTTGGTAATCTCACCACTGTAAATCTTCCCTATCTGATCAATTGTTAAATCTGTTGCCGGATTATCAGGATTGACTATGATTCCGATTCCATCAATGGCAACTACCGTTCCCTGTAAATCTGCTGTTTCATCTTCCTTCAGGTCACGACTTGCCAGTCCGATATCACATCTTCCTTCCGCTACTGCCTGTATACCGGAACTAGAACCCGTTGGATTGTATGTAACCTTTATATTTCCATGTTCCTCCATATAGGCTTCACTCAAAAATCCAATGACTTTCTCCATTGAAGTGGAACCGTCGGTGGCTATTGTTTGTGAACTCTTAGTTGTCTCATTTGCTGTACTTTTGTCAGTGAACGAACCAGCATTGCCGCTACATCCTGTCAATACCCCTGTCATAAGTGTAAAAACGGTTGCAATCATAGTAAATTTTTTCATATTGAACACACTCCTTTGTTTTTTTTGTATGAACCAAGTATACCGTCCCCAATGTTAACTCTAAAAGTGCATATATGTTAATTGTAAGTTAATTGCACTGCAAAAGGCATAGAATATTTCATCTATGCCTTTTAACAACGGAATTATTTATCTGACCTGTATATATTCCTCGTTTTGTCTCTGATACATAGGACGGTTCTCCCTTGTACGTTCTTCCGGTTCCATATCCTCCATGAAACTCTCCACCGCCTTTACATACACCTCTGCCAGCTCTAACGTACATATCCGGTTCTCCGGCATGATTTCCTCTCTTATTTCAGAAACCTTTACAGCCTGTTCCTTCTGCACATTCCAGAATCCCGCCAGCCTGTACTCCGTTCCCCGTCCGTTATAGTCCTCATACACCGGAACCACTTCCCCTGTGGAAGTCTGCCACGAGGCAATCTCCGGGAACGTGACAAGCCTGTCATGCTGAGGGAGAGAGGTATGGTACTCCCTTAACAGCCTGCCGAGAGGGGTATAGCTATAAGGGGAGGCGGCCCGTATATCCTTTTTTTCTTCTACAAACTTTGCAAACTCCCGCACCAGCGGAATCATGGATAACAGCTTATAAAAGAGTGCTTTGAGTTTATCCAGTACGTTGATGAAATCCAGACGCTTTTCAAACTCTTTATCCAACACACCGATATCCTCTAAAAACCCCTCTTTTTTTACCTGTATTTGTTCCTTTTCATCTGTTGCTTTCCTGACATCACGCAAAAGACGCTCTTTATCAGAATGAAGGATAAGCGTATCTGTTTTTAAGGACAAATTTTCCTGCCGTATTTCCTCCTGTTCTGCCATCAGTTTTTGTTTCATTTCCCTGCCTTCTGTTTTTATCTGTATCAAATCTTCCTCTGCTCCGATAATCTCTGTTTTCGTGTCAGACAACCGCCGTTCTGCTTCGGAAACTTCTTTTTCTGCCTGTTCCAGACGTTGGTTGTCATTAAAAAGCCTGTCCTGTTTTTCTTCAAGGAATCCCGCCACCATTTCCAGCCGCTTCGTTTCCTGCTGCACCTTATATTCCGCAACGGTCAGGTCATAGTTTTTCCCTTTCTGCTTATCTTTTACAAGCACTCCGAAGTGGATAAGCATTTCTACGCTTGCGGTCTGACGCAGGCTGTTCTGTAAAATATTCTCCAGCGTTTTCGGAGTGAAAACAGAGCGTTTGGAAACCTTTGTTTCCAGCCCGCGCTTAAATCCCCTGCCTATGGGAACGCCTACAACGTGCATATGCGGGCTTGCTTCATCAAAGTGGACTACCGCATTTGCAACTTTGAAATCCGGCATTTCTTTCTGCAACTGCTCCAGTAAGGTGTCATATACCTTGCAGATATTTTCTTTGTTTTGCTTTTCCTTATCTGTTTCCATAAAGACATCTTCCCAGAAATCCTTATCCCCGCACTGGAAAATAATCTCCACTGCCATGTCTTGGTTCTTGCCGGACAGATGTTCAAAATAATCGTCAATCCGTCGGTCTGCCCTTGTCTGTTTTTGGTTATACTGCTCCAGTGCTTCTGAAAAAGTGTCCTGATAGACTTTTTTCACATCCCGCATAAGATTTGTACTGCCAAAGAGCAGGACAATGTTCTCCCTGTCATACTCTTTGGAACGGTATTTCCGCAGGTTGTGTTTTGCCACACCGGACAGCCTGCCTTTGCTGTTGAGGGCACTTTTCCCGTTGCTGATATGGGCACTGTATGATACTTCATTCATCACATCCCCCTCTCTGCCGGAGGAATTTTTTTCTTATTTGTCATTTCCTTTCCGGCTGGTTTCCTTATCAATCATTTTACGTCTCCGATTTTCCTTTGGGCTGATGGGAACGTGGCGGGGTGCGGTTATCATTTCGGCTCTGCCGATAATGATAACCCCCTAGCATTTTTGTCAAGCCAAAAATGCGGGAGCCCTGCCGGGGGCTTGTTCAAGCGGGTGTATATCCAGCTTTTGCCTGTTATTTTGCCTGCCGGAGAAACCATCTGCCGCTGACCTGTATTCTGCCAAAGTAAAATACTGCGGATAAACATAAGTGCCAGCATGGTGTAAGCATACTGCCTACAGGTGCAGGCATAAGTAACTGCATAATCTTCATAAGTACCGGCACAGGTGCAGGCACCTGTCTGTTTCCCCTAATTTGGGTGCGGGCAGAGTGCAGGCAGAGGTGCAGGCACTTTTCCCATTGATTCCCCTGTCATGGTGTAGTTTTGATGTAGGCTTTGCCCCAAATGATGCAGGAATGGTGTAGTATTTCAAAAAATGATGTAGGAACGGTGTAGAAAAAATCTACACCATTGCTACACCAAAACTACACCATTCCTGTCCTGCCAAAGAAAAATTCCGGTTGATAACCGGAGAAGTCTGTGATACACTTATCTTGCGTGTAGGTATATCAAGACTCCGGTCTGATTGCCAATGGGGCAGCCGTTATGGCTGCCTCTTATCATGTCCGGACAGTTTTTACTTCCGGGCGGTTCCGCAGGTCTTTCCCCTCATTTGCTGCCATAAACCTCTCCAGCACATCCCTGCGTATGATTGCTTTCCGTCCAATCCGCAGCACCGGGATTTTCTCCCATTCCACCAGTTTCCGCATGGTGTTCCTGCCAATGCCCGTATATTCGGACGCTTCCTCTATCGTCATTCCAATCTTAATCTCTGCCATACAAATATCCTCCCTCTTTTCCGATAACCTGTTTTTCCTGCATTTTCATTCCTGCTCATATCCGTATCCCCTTTCTTGTTGGTTTACAATATTGCATTATGCAACGCTGTAAAATACATAATAAATAAATACGATGGTTTTGTCAAGTCCTTTTGCGGTTATTTCTATTTTGCATATTGCAATATCTGTTTTTGTGTGTTATTATAGTCTTGTAACAACGAAACAGATTTCCCTTTAACAGCTTATAACAAGCAGGGGGAACGCAGTGCAAGGAGGTCACGATGGAGAAGAAAGAACTTCGCAGGACAATCGGTGAACGGGCGAAACAACGCCGCAAGTCGCTGAAACTCCCCCTCCAGTATGTTGCCGGACAGATGGACGTGAACAAGACCACCATCCAGCGGTATGAGAATGGGAGCATTGACAACACAAAGAAACTGATTGTTGAGGGATTAGCGGATGCACTTCATGTATCAGCGGCATGGCTCCGGGGCGAAACAGAGGATATGGGGGCGGATATGTCGGACAGCAGGGATTTTAAGATTGAATCCGCCATGAGCCGGATAATGGGCGATTTCCCGCTTGACATGAAAGAGGAAGAAAGCGATTTCTCAAAGGATTTGCTGCTTTTGTTCCTTTATGAGTACCGTATGTTTAACCAGTCTTTTACCCATGCGGCTAAAGAGTATGGTAAGGGCGGGGATTTCAATGAGGCAATGTCAAAGGTCATGGGATTTGAATCTGAACAGGAGTTTAACAACGTCATGTTTCTGCGGGAGGTTATGCGTTTCATCAACAGCACGAGTGAAATCAGCGACATTGTAAGGGTGTATGCCAAACAGCCGGAACTTGCGAGGACGAGGCTGAAAAATCTTCTGAGTGAACATTCCTTGTGACAGGGCAGCCGGAGTTTTGATATGCCTACACGCAAATAAGCATATCTATCAGTTCCGATTGCCAACGCAATAACAGATTGCGTCTAGGAAAGGAGATTTTATTATGGCAAAAGGTTCTGTAAGAAAAAAAGGAAAGAAATGGTACTACCGCTTTTATGTGGAGAATGAGAGCGGAAATCTGGTGCAGAAGGAGTACGCAGGAACAGAGAGCAAGTCAGAAACGGAGAAACTTCTCCGCAAGGCAATGGAGGATTACGAGGAAAAGAAGTTTGTGGCAAAGACGGAAAATATCACGCTGGGGGAAATGCTGGATATATGGCTGGAGGAAGAAGTAAAGCCCGGTACATTAAGCACTGGGACGCTGATTGCCTATACCACTACCGCCAGACAGATTAAGAAACATCCTATCGGACAGCGTAAGCTGAAAAGCATAACTGCCGACCATTTACAGGAGTATATTGATTTCCTGTCTTTTGGAGGAACAAGACCGGACGGAAAGGAGGCTCAGCCCATCAGTAAAAACTATATGCTCCAGTTTTCGGCAGTCCTGCGGGGCTCGTTCCGGTTTGCGGTATTCCCGAAACGCTATATTACTTTTAATCCCATGCAGTATGTACGCATGCGGGTAAAAAAGGAGGAAGTGGAACTGTTTGAGGGAAATGCGGAAAATGAGACAGACATCCCGACCATTACCCATGAGCAGTACACGGAGATAACGGATTATCTCCGTAAAAAAAGAAATCCGGCACTCCTGCCGGTGCAGATAGCCTATTATACTGGATTACGCATTGGCGAGGTATGCGGGCTGGCATGGCAGGACATCAACCTTGAGGAACAGTATCTTACCGTCCGCCGGAGTATGCGTTACAATGCCACCCGCCACAAGATGGAAATCGGTGCAACCAAGCGGAAAAAATCCGTACAGTGGACTTCTGCGACACACTGGCAGAGATACTAAAAAAAGCCAGAAAGCAACAGCACAGAGAGCGTTTCCAGTGTGGCGAAATGTATTTCCGCAATTACTATCAGAAAGTAATGGAAAAGGGAAGGACGCATTATGATCTGTATTCTTTGCAAAGTACGGAGGAGATACCGGACGATTACGAAGAACTGTCTTTTGTATGTTTACGTCAGGATGGTTTCTATGAATCAACCGCAACCCTCTCCAATGTATGCAGGCTGATTCAGAAACACATAGAGGGGCTTGAAAATTTCCACTTCCACCAGTTGCGGCACACCTATACGAGCAATCTGTTATCAAACGGGGCAGCCCCGAAAGATGTGCAGGAACTTCTGGGACACTCTGATGTAAGTACCACAATGAATGTTTATGCCCATGCCACCAGAGAGGCGAAACGGACTTCCGCAAGGCTTTTGGATAAGGTGGTGGGCGGTAATTAAAAACTTTCCCTTGTTTTGGTCCTATGAGGGCAAAAACAAGGGAAAATGGTTGATTTGATGATGTAATGGGTTTGATAGATTGCGTAAAATGGGGATTTTGGTAGGGAATGATAGTTTAATATAAATTTAATAGTTAATAAAAATTTCCTCTAAAAATAGGATTTTTGTAAGAAATTCTGTATATAAAACAGATATATAATGTAAATATTTATGATATATTAATTTCTATCAAGAATACTTTATTATATTTAGTTTTAAATTGCTAAAGGCGTTGAGAAGGTTTTTATGTTAGTTTTACAGGAGATATTTGGTTATATTTTAATTGGGTTTATTATGGCGGCTTTCTAATTTTTAATAGAATTTGTACAATATTTTACAGGCAGGTCTTGTGATATTGATGACCTTATGCTTAATACACTGGGCGGGGTGCTTGGATACGGGCTTTTTGTGTTAATATCTAAATTATTTGGAAATAAGGAATTTTGGAAAAAGATGGCAGGTTTATAATGCGGCAACTGTTAGTTGCATACCCTGTTTCTAAAAGCAACTTCTGGTTTGTTTATTAATTATTATATAATGTTATAATAATAAAAAAGCAAGAGGATATATGAAATAGTATACAGAAACGGGGTTAATTATGAATTTAGGGGACAATATACAATATTTAAGGAAAGTAAATAATATAACACAGGAAGAAATGGCTGAGAGGATATGTATCAGCGTATATTCTTCCAGATGGATTTGAACCAGGATGTCCAGGTGTAGAGATAATAAGCCAGGGTGATGCGGACTACGCATATATTACAATACGTGACCCGTTTTCGAGGGCATTTGAGTTAATACCAGGCGCTTATAAAAGGATAATGGAATACCTGGATGCCAATGGGTTTAAGGAAAATTCTGGCAGGGAGTTTCTTACATGTTTTGAATATGTATATGAAGAGGATGGGGTAACATTTATGGATGTATATATACATGTTGATGCTTTAGGACATGCGAATTTATATACTCCTATAAGATAGTAAACACATTCTGCTATTATTTGCATTAAGTATTATTAAATAAGTTCCTGCTGGAACATCATAATGCCAGATTAATATTATAAAGATGGCATTACAAGTTTTATTTCTCCATACATATAGTTTCCTCCTTGTCTTAAGTTTAAAATAGTGCTGCCATTTTAGCACAAAAAAGCAGAAAAAGACAAGTTTGTGGCGGTTCAAATCATAGACTTTTATATTTGGCAGATATATAATAATGCCATTATTAACAAGTCCTGGTGCGCACAGGCAGATATAAAACAAATATAGGAGGATTATTATGGAGAAGAAATGGAAAAAACTGCTTGCTGTTTTTATAGCAGCAGCTATTGTATTAGTATCTTTTGGCGTTTCTGATGTATATGCAGCCCAAAATACAAAAACTCAAGGGATTACTAAGAAAACATTAAAACTTGACAGCACAAATATTAAACTTACGGCTGGAAAGAGCAAGAAAGTTAATGTTAGGAATACCTCAGGTATAAAGATTAAGAGTGTAAAGTGGTCGGTAACTAAAGGCAAAAATATAGTAAAACTTTCAAAGGCATCAAAACAGTCTGTTATGGTTAAAGCACAGAAGCAAGGGGCAGCAGCTATACAAGCAAAGATTAATACAGAAACAGGAACAGTAACAAGGACTGTACAGGTTAAAGTCCTAAAGAAAGGTGTACCACAGGAAACAGAAGAACCCGAAGCAACAGAAGCACCTGTGCCAACTGCTGCACCATCAGATAATGTTATAGAGGATACAAGTGTTTCAGAGCTTATACACTATAACATGACATGCAGTGAAGATGGGAAACGCCTTTTAGACCAGTCTGGAAATGGAAATGATGCAGAACTTTTTGGTGTAAATACAGAATTACAGCAGAACCAGTCGCTCCTGTTAGAGAAGGGCGCATATATTAAACTGCCAGAAAAGGTTTTTGCAGGACGCAATACAATGACTATTTCAATATGGCTTAAAAATTACAGTGGTACAGTTAATACAAGTGCAATGTTTGCAGGAACAAAGGAAAAGATGCCAGTGTCTTACTGGCTGTTAAATCCAAGTAACCCTGCTGGACGCATGAAATCTGTTATGACTAATTCACGTAATGTAAATGAGCCTTTTAATACAGAGGTTGGAATAAGCCCGTCTATTGCATCAAAGGGCACAGACGGGCCGTTTACAGGAACAGAGTGGAACCATTATGTAACGGTTATTACAACAGACAGTATTACTGGATATTTTAATGGAAAGAAAGTTGGTACTTCAAAACTGGATATGAAATTCAGTGATTTTGGCAATGATATTGTGGCATATATTGGGAAGTCATCTTATCCAGATGTTACATATACAGGATTTGTAAGGGAAGTACAGGTATTCCAGGGCGCAAAGACAGACACAGAGATAGCACAGCTATATGATACTAGCAAAGGTGAGGATATGGAATTAAAAGGGACAAAATCAGAGATATTTATTGCTGACCGTGCAGACCCATATATTACATTGGGTGAAGATGGATATTATTATTTTACAGCATCTTATCCTATGTATGGTGCAAGAGATAAAGACGGGTATGACAGGATAATTTTAAGAAGGTCGGAGACCATTGAAGGTTTAAAGACAGCAGAGGAAAAAGTTTTATGGGATGAAAGTGGGAGCAAAACTGCACACCGTTTTATCTGGGCACCAGAAATGCATTATATTGGCGGGAAATGGTATGTATACTATGCAGCTAGTGGTTCTGCAAATAATGTATGGGATATTGACTGCCATGTACTTATGTGTACAGGCAGTGACCCTTATAATGACAAATGGGTTGAAAAAGGTAAATTCCAGGCAGTAAAGGGTGATAAAACATCATTTACAGGTTTCTCACTGGATATGACTTATTTTGAATGTAATGGAAAGTCATATGTAATATGGGCGCAGAAAGTTGGCAATTCAAATCTGTATATGGCAGAAGTTAACCCAGAAGAACCTTGGAAAACTACTACTAAGGCAATGCTACTTACAAAACCTGAATATTACTGGGAGTGTGTAACATTTGCAGTAAATGAAGGGCCATCTGTATTAATCCATGATGGTAAAGTAATTGTGGCTTATTCTGCATCTGCAACAGGGCCTGAATACTGTATTGGATATATGTATGCAGATGAGAAAGCAGACCTTATGGATATTAAATCATGGACAAAGCAAAAAACACCTGCACTTACATCAGAAGATTTAATAGACGAATATGGGCCAGGGCATAATTCCTTTACAGTAGATGAAAAAGGAAATTATATATTTGTGTACCACTCACGTTCCAGAGAATGTTATGAAGGCAATTGTGGTTATGGTGCAGAAGACCCTCTTTATGACCCATGCAGGAGTGCAAGGATACGTACTGTGCAGTGGGATGAAAACGGGCTGCCAGTGCTTAACCAGTAAATATTAAAAATAGTATAATTATGCAAGGCATATATGTAAAACCAGAATAATGATAGGTTGAAAAAAGAACTGGAGAAAGAGTAGAGGGGCGCACTTAAACAAGCCATCCTAAATTTTAATTTTTAAAATGACTGAAAGACGGCATCGGATTGAGTGGTAAGTCCCATTATGTTATGTTTGCTGGACAAGAGAGTCAGCAGAAAGCTCACCAACAGAGATTAAAAATCTGTAAGCCTGTTTGATTGCTTTTTGTTTCTGTTTCTCCTTCTCCTGCATTTCCGATGGCATATCAACTTTATACAAATCGCAGGGATTCCATGTTTCTCCTGTGGACAGCATATGGTATACTGCTGTTAGAATCATCCTTGCAATAGCAATGATGGCTCTCTTTTTACCTCTTCTTTTGGCTATGCGTTCGTACTTGTTTTTGTAGTAAGGATTTGTCTTGGATCTTACGGCAGCATGGGCACACTGTACCAATGCTGGTTTGAGGTAAACTCCGGCACGTGTGATCCTGACAGATTTTTTCTTACCAGCAGATTCATTGTTGCCGGGTGTTAGGCCCGCCCAGCAGCACAGACGCTTCGAAGAGTTAAATTGTTTCATGTCAGTGCCAATCTCGGATAAGATGGTAATAGCAGAATGCCTATCGATTCCGGGATTGGTGCAGAGTAAAGTAATCGCATTTTCATAAGGAGCGACAAGCTCATCCAGTTTTGTATCCAGTTTTTCAATCATCTGGTTCACAAAATCAAGGTGGTCACGGATTATGCCCATACGTTCCTTTTGAGAGTCGGTCATCTGGTATCCTTCAATGGATTCAATGATCTGGTTGCCTTTCTTTTTCAGTGATTTTTGCAGAAAAGATTTACAGGTGTCAGGATCAAAGGAATCAGAATGGATCAGATAATCCGTGATAGAGGAAGCTGATTTTCCAAACATATCGGAGACAACAGCATCCAGAGCAACATTGCAGACGGTAAAAGCATTCTGGAAGCGGTTTTTTTCACTCCGCTTGCAGGATGTAAGTTTAAAACGGTAGCGGGTGTATTCTCTGAGAATACGGATTTCTTTGGAAGGGATAAAACTTCCATGAACCAGTCCGAGACGGAACAGGTCGCCAATCCATTTGGAATCTTTCGTGTCATCTTTATTGCCTTTCACGGCTTTAACCCATTT
>CAQBGY010000046.1:11655-15704 GCA_948759685.1 uncultured Eubacterium sp. | reverse complement strand
CCTATGATTAGACATAATATAATAATGCAAACCACAAAAAAAGTACTCTCAATTAACATGGATATAATCATACCCACTGCCATCCAAAACAAAGCAAATCCACATAATCTATGCATACTACACCCACTTTATCTAAAAGGTTATAGTGTATTATATGCAGGTTATGCAGTATCTTTCCCCAATATTACGCTTCTACTTCATTATCTAAGTCTTCAAAATCCTCTTCTTTGCTTGTAAACTTATTTACAATATCCGGAACCATATCTATAATTCTGGATAACCCATCATGATCCTTTACACTAATCAATTTTGAAGAACCATTTTTGATAACCAATACTGCACTTGGTGAAATTTTTCCTCCAACTCCGCCAGTACCGTTATCGCCTTTCGCAAAAGTTCCAATTCCCATACCAAATGAAACATCAGCCATTGGTAAGATAATTGTTTCTCCGACTACTACCGGTTCCCCTACTACAGATTTTGTAGTAATAAATTTTTCCATTGCTTTTAATAAATCATCTGTTGTTTTTTTATTGTCTGCCATTATAACACCTCCTTGTTTAACTAAACTTTTTTATGATATCATGAATTTCTTTCTTAAAATAAAATTTTAATACATATATCAGAAGAACACCTATCAAAAAATGTCCTTTCATTTTAATATTTCCCTTTATTACGTTTTTATCAAAATAAGGTTCTATTGATATTTTTTTCGGATTAATATGAAATGCAGCAAATAACATTGCAATATATCCAAGCACCTTTCCTGTAATATCCGGTTCCTCAAATCCCAGCTGAATATCTGCCCTGATTTTCCGTGGAAAAATATGCTTTATTGCTTTTAAAACAATTTCTTTTCCATAACGATACGCTTCTTTTGTTGTATTTGCTGTAACAAATGCTTTAAATTCTTTTGCTTTATTATATGTTGCTTTTAAATTTTTTAAAGCATTTTTCAAAAAAGCAGCCACCTTTTGTATCCATTCATGCACCGTTCTAATAAGATCCTTAATTTTATCTATAGGAGTTTTCTTATCTTCTATAATTTCATCCGGCTTACTATTTTCTTTTTCGTGCTGCTCTTCTTCCTGATAATTACTTTTTCCCTGCTGTATCTGTTCTGTTTTTTCATTGGAAATATTATCTTGTGGCTGCTCATCCACCTTTAATACTTCTTTTTTCACTTTATTATCAGAACGCTTCTTTTCTTTCGGTTCTTTTTTGTTCTTTTCTTTTAATAAATTAATTGGTATTCCCAAAATTCTAAAACACGCTTTATGTTCTTGATTGGTAAATTCCCCTCCGAAATGAATCAAATGAAACAACCACCCGCATCGAACTGAAACCCGGTAGTTATTTTCGTTCAACTGTCCTCTTACCTGATAAGTTACCGGAAAAAATAATATCAACAGACATATTGCAAGAATAGCCAGTAAAATTATTCCAATTATTTTTAAAATCATCAATAATATATGTATCATAGGCTAATCCATCTGCTCCATAATAAAATCTTTTACATTTACACTACCTGTCTGTTCCAGGCACTCCATAATAATCAGAGTCATCATATCCATCGCCTCTTCTTTTCCTTCAGCAATCCCTATGACTACCATATCTGAATCCCGATACCATTTCTGTATTAGAACATTTGACGGATAAATTTCCAAAGTATCATAGTCGTTTTGTGGCAGAGTAATCACGTATTTATTAAACATTGGTTTACCATTTTTAATTTTTCTAACAATCTGCCTTTTTTTATCCAGCAGATTATATCCTACATACAAATCCTCATACCAAATCATCTTTTATTCCGCCATTATTCCATTGATTAACTCTATACACGCCAGTTTTTCTGCTTTGTCTGTGCAGATAGACAACGTGTTATAAATATAATCCTGCAATTCACTGATATTATTAAAGAAAATCGGAAGTTCCGATAACACGGCTGACATTACAGCCCTGTTAACCATCTTGTCATTTTCTGCAAACAATGTTCTGTATGCACTTACCATATCTTCTTTTTGTTCCTCTAAATAAGTATCGTCAACTACTGTCGTATCTTCTGACCTGTCCATGTCCACAAACATGCTGTCCGAATTAAGTTTCGGAAGTTTCAATACGATATCATACTGTTCTTTTAAACCAAGGTCATTAATCTTTTCTGAATAACTGTCTCTTATCTGGTCTGTTATATCAAAAGATGAAAGCATTGGATATAATTTTTCCTGCTCGCCCTCTAACATAACAAACATATCCTCTATTTCCTCTAAAGACTTTGGAGAAAACTTGTCCATAAATAAAAGATTGGTATCCTTTACAATTTCATCACAGGCAGTTACTATATCATCTGACTTTTTATAAGAATCCGTGTATAAAACCAGTAACAGGTCATTTAAAATTTCCTGTATCATCATACAACTGTCCATTTCGTCATCAATATATGTAATCATATCTGATAACTTATCTTTCATCTCATTATAATCTGCTTCTGACATATCCTTAAACTTCATATTCTTCAATTGTTCAAAAGCCTCTAAAAGATGTGGATAATTGGTTTGCATGGTATCTGTACTGTCTAACATAGAGCAGGTGCGAATCATATACAAAAAGTCATTCAGACCTTCCTTTGTTCCACCATTATAAATACTCATTCCATTTGACAGCATTTCAAAAAATTTATTTTTTGTAAGACGCACCGGAAGCTGTCCGATAACATCTTTGATTTTACTGTTAATCATCATGTTATCTTCGTCTTTCAAAATAAACTGCATCACCTGTCTGGTATAGTTTTCATCACTGTATCCGGCCGGATAACTCTCATCTTTAAAACGATACTCGACACGGTTTAATGCATGTTCATAAATATTATATCTGTCTACAAAGCAGGTAATATTTCTTACCTTTCCAATAATTTGTTTACGGATTTCTTCTAATTCGGCAATATCATCAGATAAATCACCGGTTCTTTCTATATACTTTTCAATAGAATGATTTATCTTATCTACAAACTCTTTATATCCCGGTGCAATCATACCGCCATCTTCGGATGTTACAACATAGTACGTATAATAGTTCATTGCAAGACGTATCATTGCATATTTATTATTTATTTCCATAAATCTGCCATAATATTCCTGCAAACTATTATCTATGTTTTTATTTTTTAACAAGTCTCCCACAATCTTTTTCATAATGTTCACAATTCTTTCTTAGTCCATAATGTCGCAGAAATCAAATGTAGCAAAATAATCCTTCGGTGTCTCTGCTCTTCGAATCATTTCCACTGTCCCATCTTCTTTCAGCAGTAACTCTGCAGAACGAAGGCGGCCATTATAGTTATATCCCATAGCAAATCCATGTGCACCCGCATCATGAATATATATATAATCACCCATATCAATCTTTGGAAGTTTTCTGTCAATAGCAAACTTATCATTATTCTCACACAAACTTCCTACAACATCATATGTTTCTGTACATGGTGCATCTTCTTTTCCAAGTACTGTCAGATGATGATATGAACCATACATAGCCGGTCTCATCAGATTTGCCGCACAGGCATCCACCCCAATATATTCCTTATAGATGTGTTTTTCATGAACTGCCTGTGTAACTAATGCACCATATGGTCCCATCATAAATCTTCCCATCTCTGTGAAAATTGCCACATCACCCATTCCTGCCGGTGTAAGAATTTCTTCATATACTTTTCTGACGCCTTCACCAATCGCCATAATATCATTTGGTGTCTGCTCCGGTGTATATGGAATACCAACACCACCGGAAAGATTAATAAACTTTATATCTGCTCCTGTTTCCTTTTCCAGATTCACTGCCAATTCAAAAATAGTCTTTGCAAGCATTGGATAATATTCGTTCGTTACTGTGTTAGATGCTAAAAATGCATGAATTCCAAAATTCTTAACGCCCTTCGCTTTTAAAATCTTAAACGCTTCTACAATCTGCTCCGGTGTCATTCCATATTTTGCATCTCCAGGATTATCCAATGCTTGCAAAGACTATTTTAGATCGGAAGAGCGTCGTGTAGG
>CAQBGY010000046.1:0-11645 GCA_948759685.1 uncultured Eubacterium sp. | reverse complement strand
TGGGTCCGTGACTGGAGTTCAGACGTGTGCTCTTCCGATCTGACTGTCTCAGGAATTCCACATTCTTTCTCCATAGCCTCAATCATTGTAATATCATCCAGATTGATAATTCCACCTAAGTCATTACAATATTTAAATTCGCCTTCCGGTGTTTCATTGGACGAAAACATAATTTCATCATCTTTAAATCCTAACTTATCTGCAATCATAAGTTCCGTATAAGACGAACAGTCAACACCACATCCTGCTTCTTTTAATTTTTTGATGATAAATGGATTTGGAGTTGCTTTTACTGCAAAATACTCTCTAAATCCTTTATTCCATGAAAACGCCTCATTTACTTTTCTGGCATTATCCATAAATCCTTTTTCATCATAAATATGAAATGGTGTAGGATATTTCTTTACAATCTCCTCAACCTGCTCCTTTGTCACAAATGGTTTCTTTGTCATTTTTTCAGTCCTCCTAAATTGTTATTTCTTTTCTGTGACTACTTTCGCATATTGTGCTTTTCATAGTTTTCAATATTTTCATATGTCTTTATCTTCCATAAATATCACACAAATATCTAAGTTTTTCTATTTCCTCCGGTCCAAACTGTCCCTGTAACATTCTCCAACGCCAATTTGTTCCCATAGAGGATGGAAGATTCATTCTTCCTATATTTCCAACTTTTAAGACATCCTGCATCTGGAAAATCACCAAATCTGCCACACTGGCATATGCTGTCCTAAAAATCTTATCAACCAAATCTTCAATAGAGCCATTTCTACATTCCATATATTCACGAACATATCCTAACTCCCAAGATTGCAGCCCTGTAAAGTATCCCATTAATGTATCATTATCATGTGTTCCACCATATGCCACAGTATTCTGCGTCCAGTAATATGGTAAATGATCATTCTTTCTGTTTCCATCAAAGGCAAACTCCAAAACTTTCATTCCCGGATATCCTGATTTTTCTAACACCTTTACTACTTCCGGCATCTGAACGCCTAAATCCTCTGCGATAATTTTTTTATCTCCAATGGACTCATTCATTACTTGTATTAATTTTAAGCCTGGTCCTTTTTCCCATGCTCCGTTTCTTGCATCTTCATCTTCAGCCGGTATTGCATAATACTTAACCATACCAATAAAATGATCAATGCGGATTACATCATATAATCTGGCAGAGTGTTCCATTCGCTTTCTCCACCACGAAAAGTCTTCTGCCTCTAACTTCTTCCAATCATACAAAGGATTTCCCCACCGCTGTCCTGTTTCTGAAAATACATCCGGTGGTACACCGGCTACTTTCGTCGGATTTAATTCCTCATCCAACTGAAAAAATTCTGTATGCTGCCATACATCAGCCGAATCCATTGCTACGTACAATGGTATGTCTCCAATAATTTCAATTTCCTTATCATTGGCATATTCTTTTAATTGATTCCATTGTTCATAAAACTTATACTGAACAAATTTGTAAAATTCTATATCATCCTTTAATTCCTCTTTTAATTCTTGTACAGACCCTTCATCTCTGAATTTAATTTCACTCTCCCAGTCTGTCCATGAAGTCCCTTCAAACTTGTTTTTACAGGCACTATAAAGACAATAGCCTTCCAGCCAATATTCATTTTCCTTTAAAAATGTTTTATATTCGTCTAAATTCTGATGACTGCTGTTTTTAAAAGCGGTCCGCAGTACTTGAAATCTGGAATTATAAATCAATCCATAATCCACATACTGTTCTTCCATATTCCACATAAAACTATGAACATAATCACTTTCAAGCAGTCCCTCTTCCACTAACTTATCAAGGTCTATAAAATAAGGGTTTCCTGCAAAAGCGGAAAAGGACGCATATGGACTGTCTCCAAAGCTGGTAGGTCCCAACGGAAGAATCTGCCAGAATTTTTGTCTCGCTGCCACCAGATTATCAACAAAATCATATGCACTTTTTCCAAAGCTTCCGATACCATAAGGCGACGGCAAACTGCTGACAGGCATCAATATTCCTGCACTTCTATCAAATCTCTGCTGCATTTTCTGCCTCCTGATTTTTAATGATGTTCGTGAGTAAACAGGTGGTCCTGACAATACTCTTTGTTCCCCGAACACTTTGAGCAATATCTGAATGTAAGGTTTGGATCATCTATCTCTGTCCTTCCACATATAACACATTTATGTCTTGCTCCATTCTCATATGTCTTTGGTTTTGCCTGTCTCACCGACTGTTTATATTCATGTCTTCTTTTTGCCTGTTTTGGATTAAACCGGGCACGATTTCTTCCAAAAATAACATAAATCAAGAAATTTAATAATGAAACAAAAATCAATACTGTAACTGTAATACCTACTATAAAACTTCCTGTTTTAAATGCTTTGATAATATCATATATCAAATATGCTCCATACAAATATCCAAACCACTTAATTCTAATCGGAACCAGAAAATACAACATTAATTGCTCTTCCGGATACGTAACAGCGTATGCTAAAAAAATAGACATGTTTATATAATAAGTACTGACAAACAAACCGATAAACGTTCCAAAAAACTGTCCCGGACTGACAATTCCGTAACTAAGCATCTGTGTTGTAATTTCATCAGGCATTATGCCCGCACTATATAAAACAAGCATGACAACATATAAGACCAATGCTCCTATCACAGTAAATAACAAACCTGAAAACATATATACATTATATCTATATGTTCCCCATGTATGCTCTAACCCTCTTCCTAACTGATAATACAAAATCAGCATAATAATAGTAAAAACACCCAATGTCTCTGGCGGCATCAGAATCCATGTAATTATTCTCCACACCTGCCCATGAAAAATCATATATGGATCAAACATCAGCAGCTGATACATTTCCGGACTAAGTATCTGTATTGCATAACCAATAATATATGCAATAATCAGATATAATGACAAATTCGGTATTGCATATCTGCTGAATTTTTTTTCAAATTTTGACATATTTTTATACTCCTGTTTTCCTTTTAGGGTATTATTCCCCATATATAAATAACCATCTTACAGTATAATTTCTACACCCTTGTTTGTCAAACTACTTTGTCCTTTAATTACGAAAAAAAATCTTATTAATCTTTCATTTATTATTTCAATATACTTTATATAAAGCATCATCTTTTATTGAAATTGTCCTTTCAAGATAGTTGAGTTTTCTTCCTATTTATTATATAATAAATAGTCGTTTTTGATATTTTTTTGTCAATTAACATATATATGGGATAGGTAAAGATATGGATAAAAATAATTATTACAGTTTAGGTATTGATATCGGTTCTACTACCGTAAAAATTGCAATACTTGATAAAGAAAAAAATATTATTTTTTCAGATTACGAAAGACATTTTGCTAACATACAGGAAACTCTGGTTTCTTTATTAAAAAAGGCACATAGCCGGCTGGGTTCTATAGAATTGTGTCCTATGATTACCGGTTCCGGTGGTCTTGCACTTTCAGAACATTTAAAAATTCCATTTATCCAGGAAGTTGTTGCTGTTTCCACTGCATTAGAGGATTATGCTCCACAGACAGATGTTGCTATTGAACTAGGTGGCGAAGATGCTAAAATTATATATTTTACCAATGGAATTGAACAAAGAATGAATGGTATCTGTGCCGGAGGTACAGGTTCTTTTATCGACCAGATGGCATCTCTTTTACAGACAGATGCTTCCGGTTTAAATGAATATGCAAAAAACTATCAGGCAATTTACCCAATTGCAGCGAGATGTGGTGTTTTTGCCAAAACAGATATTCAACCTTTGATTAATGAAGGTGCTACAAAAGAAGATTTAGCGGCTTCTATTTTTCAGGCTGTGGTCAACCAGACGATTTCCGGTCTTGCCTGTGGCAAACCGATTCGGGGGACCGTTGCATTTTTAGGCGGACCGCTTCATTTCTTACCCGAGTTGAAAAACGCATTTATCCGAACATTAAAATTAGATGATGAACACATTGTAGCTCCAAAGCATTCTCATTTATTTGCTGCTACCGGCGCTGCTTTAAATCATAAATCCAGCGTTCGTGTAAATATTGTAGATTTATACGAACAATTGTCAAAGGGTGTTAAGATGTCTATGGAAATCAAACGTCTTGACCCATTATTCCACAATCAGGAAGAATATGATAAGTTTCTGACAAGGCATCAAAAATCTGAAGTGAAAAAGAGCGACCTTACATCATACAAAGGAAACTGTTTTCTCGGTATCGATTCCGGTTCTACCACTACGAAGGCCGCATTAGTCGCTGAAGATGGTTCTTTACTCTACTCATTTTACAGTGGAAATAACGGAAACCCTCTACAGACAATTATCGATGCCGTAAAAGATATTTATAAAAAATTACCAGAGGATGCACATATTGTACGCTCCTGCTCCACAGGATATGGTGAGGCTCTGATTAAAGAAGCGCTTATGTTAGACGAAGGCGAAGTAGAAACTGTCGCTCACTATTATGCTGCAGCTTTCTTTGAGCCACAGGTTGATTGTATTCTGGACATTGGTGGACAGGATATGAAATGTATCAAGATTAAGAACAATTCTGTTGACAGTGTACAGTTAAATGAGGCATGTTCCTCCGGATGCGGCTCTTTTATTGAAACATTTGCAAAATCTTTAAATTTCTCTGTACAGGATTTTGCAAAAGAAGCATTGTTTGCTTCTAACCCTACAGACTTGGGTACAAGATGTACCGTTTTTATGAATTCAAATGTAAAGCAGGCACAGAAAGAAGGTGCCAGTGTTGCTGATATTTCTTCCGGTCTTGCTTACTCTGTTATCAAAAATGCCTTATACAAGGTGATTAAAATATCTGATGCAAAAGATTTAGGCCGAAAAGTAGTTGTTCAGGGTGGTACATTCTATAATGATGCCGTCCTTAGAAGTCTGGAAAAAGTAGCCGGAATCCATGCGGTCAGACCGGATATTGCCGGTATCATGGGTGCTTTTGGTGCTGCTTTAGTTGCAAAAGAAAGGTACCATGGTGAATCCACTACACTGCTTTCCCTGGAGCAATTAGAAGCATTTTCTTATGAAACTTCCATGACACGGTGTAAAGGCTGTACCAATGCATGTCTTCTTACGATTAATAAATTTTCTGATGGTCGTAGATTTATCAGTGGAAACAGATGTGAAAAAGGTATTGGCGGGCAGAAAAATAAAGAAAATATTCCAAACCTTTTCGAATATAAATTACAAAGAATGTTTGGCTATAAACCTTTAGATAAAGATAAAGCCCCTAGGGGTGTGGTTGGTATTCCAAGAGTCCTGAATATGTATGAGAACTTCCCATTCTGGGCTACATTCTTTAAAGAATTGGGATATTGTGTTGTCCTTTCACCGGAATCTTCCCATAAAATTTACGAGATGGGTATTGAGTCTATCCCGAGTGAATCCGAATGTTACCCTGCCAAACTCGTTCACGGGCATATCACATGGCTCATTAAAGAAGGCGTCAAATTCATCTTCTACCCTTGCATTCCTTACGAGAGAAACGAAACTCCGGATGCCAACAACCATTATAATTGTCCGATTGTTACATCCTATGCAGAAAATATTAAAAATAACGTAGAAGAATTAGAAGATTCTTCAATAAAATTTATGAATCCTTTTATGGCTCTTACAAATGAAGATACAATTACAACACGTCTTGTAGAAGAGTTTTCAAAAGAATTCGGCATAAAAGAAACTGAAATAAAAAATGCTGCTCATTTGGCATGGAACGAGCTTTTAGCATCACGTGATGATATGGCACGCAAGGGTGAAGAAACGCTCAAATATATGGAAGAAAACGGTAAACGTGGTATTGTTCTGGCAGGACGTCCATATCATGTAGACCCTGAAATTAATCATGGTATTCCTGAGATGATTAATTCCTATGGTCTTGCTGTCTTAACCGAGGATTCCATTTCTCATTTGGCAGAAGTTGAACGTCCATTGATTGTTTCCGACCAGTGGATGTACCATTCACGGCTTTATCGTGCTGCCAATTATGTTAAAACGAGAGATGACCTTGACTTAGTACAGTTAAATTCCTTTGGCTGCGGTTTAGATGCCGTTACAACAGACTGTGTCAGTGACATTCTTACAAAATCGGGGAAAATTTATACGGTTCTAAAAATTGATGAAGTAAATAATTTGGGTGCTGCAAGAATTCGCATCCGTTCACTGCTCGCCGCAATCAGAGTTCGTTCGGAAAACAAATTTGAACGGTATATTCAGCCTTCTTCTATTAATAAGGTGGAATTCACAAAGCAGATGTATGATGATAAATATACCATTTTGACACCACAAATGAGCCCGATTCATTTTAAAATGCTGGAATCAGCGCTGAATTCCTGTGGGTATCATTTTGAAATTATGGAAAGTAAAAAATCCTGTGTTGATATGGGACTGAAATATGTAAATAATGACGCATGTTATCCTTCCCTGATTGTAGTCGGACAGATTATGGAAGCTTTGCTCTCCGGTAAATACGACTTAAATAAAACAGCAGTAATTATTACTCAGACAGGTGGCGGCTGCCGTGCTACAAACTATATTGGTTTTATCAGAAGAGCTTTGGAAAAAGCAGGTATGGGACATATTCCTGTACTCTCACTCTCCCTTCAGGGATTGGAAAAAAACAGCGGCTTTAAAATCACACCAAAATTTGCCCTAAAAGCAGTTCAGGCTGCAATGTATGGTGACCTTTTTATGAGAGTTGTTTATCGAACAAGACCTTACGAAGTAAATGAGGGCGAAACAGATGCTCTTCATAAAAAATGGGAATACAAACTTTGTAAACAATTAGCTGATAAAAAATTTGGTATCAGACGTTTCAAACAAAATATGAGAAAAATAGTAGAGGAATTTGATGCAATTCCTGTGAAAAATATTCAAAAACCAAGAGTTGGTATTGTAGGCGAGATTTTAGTCAAATTCTCTCCTACTGCTAATAATGATCTGGTTCATCTCTTAGAATCAGAAGGTGCTGAAGCAGTAATGCCTGATTTGGTTGATTTCTTCCTATACGGATTCAGGAATGCAGCGTTTAAGCACGAAAATCTTGGATTTGATAAAAAAACGGTCCGTCTCAGCAATCTTGGGATTCGAGGAATAGAATGGATGCGTAATTCTGCAAAAAAAGCATTAATAAAGAGTAAACATTTTACTCCTACTTCAGATATCTGGGAAATGAGCAAAATGGCTGAAAAAGTAGTTTCGATCGGCAATCAGACCGGTGAAGGCTGGTTCCTGACCGGAGAGATGCTTCATTTAATTCATGACGGTGTTCCTAACATTGTCTGCACACAGCCATTTGCATGTTTGCCAAACCACATTGTAGGAAAAGGTGTTATCAAAAAAATTCGGGCGATGTATCCGGAAGCTAATATTGTAGCTGTAGACTATGACCCTGGTGCCAGTGAGGTAAATCAGCTGAATCGTATTAAACTGATGCTGGCTACAGCCAATAAGCGGTTACCAAAAGACAAATAACAGATAGATTTATATTACTTCTTTTAAAAAGGTATACTGTCAGGAATAAAAATTCCCACACAGTATACCTTTTCTAATCTTCTTCTCTGACGAAACAAAACTATACTAACCGATATAGACTCCTCTTTTTCGTAATACTCTCTTTTCAATGAATGAAAAAAATACTTTATCTACAATAATTCCAATAATAACAATAATTATCATAACCAGCATTACCTGATTAATATCTGCCAGATTTCTTCCAACCATCAAAGTATAACCGAGACCTACCGACGAGGAGATAACCTCTCCTGCCATCAATGCTCTCCATGCAAATGACCAGCCTTGTCTAAATCCTGATATCAGCATGGGGATTGCCGCCGGTATAATTACTTTATATAACATTTTTATTCCTTTTGCTCCCATTGTACTTGCTGCCTGCACATAAATCTTGTCTACGTTTCTAACACTACTTTCCACCGACAACGCAATAGACAATGCTGAACCCATGATTATTACAAACAAAATGGAATTTTCTCCCAGACCAAACCACAAAATAGCAAAAGGTACCCAGCATATACTTGGTAGTGTTTGTATTCCCATGAGCATAGGTTTTAAATATGTATTAAGATACTTTACATTTAATATAACCGCTCCAACGATGCATCCGATAATACAGGATATAATATATCCGATTACTCCTCTTCCCAGACTGTATCCTATTGACTCTGCAATTGTCCCATCTTTCCAGAGTTCAAAAAACCTTTCTATAATTCCCACAATACTTGGAAAAGTATAACTCTCCCATATTGCTAAAACCTCTGTTCCCATCCAAAATACAATCTGCCATAAAACAAGCAGACCAATGTAAAATAAAATGCTGCCCAGTATTGTCTGTTTTTTTTCTTTTTTATACATAAACCTTTTCCTCCTCCGAAAAATCTACATCCTTCTCTATCCATTCCAATATTTCCGAACGATATTCCAAAAATTCAGGAGATTTTATATTTCTTGGTCTTTCCAAGTTTATGTCACAGTATTTTTCAATTTTATGGCTGTTTCTTGACAAAAATAATACTCTGTCACCAAAAAAAACTGCTTCCTCCACGCTATGCGTTATCAAAATAATTGTTTTATGAGTCTTTTCCCATATTTTTTCTATCTGCATTCTCAAATGATTGGTTGTCTGTTTATCTAAAGCTGAAAAAGGTTCGTCCATCAACAACATCTTACTGTCCATTGCCAATGCTCGTGCAAAAGATACTCTCTGTTTCATTCCTCCTGACAGTTGATGAACTGCATAATCCCTGTACGCTTCCAAATTTACCATTCTTAAATAGTACATGGATCTTCTTTCTTTTTCTTGTTTTGAGAATCCTGCTATATCCAATCCAAATTTAATATTATCAATCACGGACAGCCACGGAAATAATGCCGATTCCTGAAACATCACAGTTCTCTCACTCGATGGAGAAACAACCGGATTACCATCTAATATAATTTCTCCTGATGTTGGTTTCTCCAAACCCGCAATCAATTTCAGCAACGTGGATTTTCCAGAACCGGAAGCACCAACAATGCATGTAAAACTTCCTTCTTCAATTGTCAGATTAATATTGTTTAATGTATCTGTATCATTGTCATATATTTTTGATACATTTTTTAATTCTAACATATATGTCTCCTATCTGTTTCTGTCTATTCGCTACTTTCTACTATTCATAACACTATTTATTAATTTATCACTTATAATTCCACTGTCCGGCATCTGCTTTATAAAATTGATATCTTTGCATATCCTTGCATATTCAAAAACAGATTTTTCACCAAAATCAGCTGAAAAAGAAATACTCTTCAGAGAATCTGAAATAATATTTTCTTCAATTTTTTTACCCGTATCCTCTTTTAACTGTTGGTTCATTACTTTTGCAGCTTCATCCGGATATTGCACAATATACTCTGTTGCCTTAATGTGTGCTTTTAAGAATTTTTTTACCACTTCTTCATGACTCTCCATATAATCCTTATTTACAATCACTGTTGTAACCACATAATCACCATTATCCGCTATTTCCTTATAGTTTAAAACAGTTTCTGCAACTTGTTTTCCGGTTAATGTACTTCCCCATGGTTCAGGAACAATCGCTGCATCAATATCTCCATTTTTCATCAGATTAGCTACATCTGCATTATTTGCCTCAACAATATTAACATCTCCTTTATCTGATTTAACGGAAAGCTGGTTCTCCTTTAATAACTTTAACAGCAATAAATGCTGCGTATTTCCAATTGATGGAACCGATACGCTTTTTCCCTTTAAATCTTTTACAGACTGAATATTTGAGCCTTTTTTTGCAATCAGAACAGTTCCTCCCTTTGCTGCTCCACTAATAATTACGAAATCTCCCTTAGATTTTATATTCGCAGACACTGCCGGAACCGGTCCGATATACCCTATATCAATATCTTTAGAAAACAAAGCCTCAACTAAAGAAGTTCCTGCATCAAAGGAAAACCACTTGACTTTTATATCATTTCCCAACTCTGTTTGAAGCATATTCTGTGACTTCATAATCAATGCCTGTCCATGTGTAATATTGTCAAAGTATGCGACATTCAAAGTATTTTCATCTTTACCACATCCTGTCACAAATAATACCATCATTAAAATACTAAAAATCCAAATTTTATTTTTCATTTTTCTCAACCTTTCTTATCTGAATCCAATTATCTGTCCTATATAATTTGTTATTTAAATTATAATAAATTGTATATTTATCATCTTTTATCTCATTAAGAGGAATAAGCTCTCCCACAAAAACTCTGGCAAAATACTCCGGTCTTTTCTGAGATGTTTGTGATAAATCTTTATAATATGCATTTTCCTTTCCTATCAGATACACTCCGTCCAGCAAATGATCTATCATCTTTACACATAATAAATCTTCTTCAACATATAGTTTAATTCTTGCCATATCCTGTTCGCTGTCTATCTGTTCCGGATGACTCATAACCAACGATTTCAGTTTTTCAGTACGTTCTCTTTCACTGCTATAAATACTTTCAAGAATCACCGGAGGCACTTTATCAGCTGTGGTAATATCCGGCATCGAAACTTCCTCTGTCTCACACAGTTTTCCAAAACAATAATCAGAACTTTTTTCCATATTTTCACTCATATACTCAGGGCAAAACTCAAACGGATATGCTCGATAAAATCCAAAATTCATTGTGTATCTATTCAACATCTCACCGGTTTGATAATCAAACTCTATGATTGTTCCTTTCGCAAAATCATCACTCTGTACTTTTCCATTCATAACACATACTCTGCCCATCTCTTTTTCACAAATGGCAATTGAACGCACAATAGACTTATCTGTAACAAATGTTTTATATAATCTGACTGTTCCTTTACTCTCATTAATTTGATATATTTTCGCATATGAATTTTTACTTTTGCTATAATAACTGACCGGTCTCCTCTTATTAATGTGATTATCATAAATAATTAATTTCCGATATCCATTTTCATCACATTCTTCATCTATAAAATAAGCTGAATGTGCCTGGAAAAACCATTCTATATCTCCAACAGGCTTTAGCACTTTATCTTCCATCGAAGTATTTTTAAAAAATTCCGGATTTCCCAAAACCCATTCCACCTGTTTTTTCTCATAATTCAGTTTTATGACTGCGTGAAGATTTCTAAGACATACCATTAATGTTTTGTCATAGTTATCATATTCCAGTGTATTAATATGTGCCCAGTCCGGAGAATCTACAAAACGACTGTCAACATAGTCTTTCAACCATATCTCATTCACAATATTTCCGGTGTTATGTTCAATCTCAATAACAGAATCTTCAATCGTATTATCATCAAAAGCATTCGATACTACAGCATAATTTCCATTATCAAGTTCACAAAAATCATGATGTGCCCCTTTTTCAACATTGTAACGTTTTAGAAATCTTCCCATCTGGTCTACCACATACATGTGCACAGATGTGGGATTAGTATCTGTATGCCTTGTGACTGTCTTATCTAAAAAGACATATCTGCCCTTTGAAATCGGTTTAAAACCATATGTTTTCGGTACCATGGAAAAACAAAACCGAATATCTCCTTTCCTGACAAATGAGATCGGAAGAGCAC
>CAQBGY010000045.1:5587-16189 GCA_948759685.1 uncultured Eubacterium sp. | reverse complement strand
CACATTGACTTTGTTCCGTTCACGACTGGCAGTAAGCGTGGGCTTGATACAAGGGTATCTTTGAAACAGGCGTTGGCGGCGCAGGGATTCAAAGGCGGTTCCCGTGGCGATACGGAGTGGAGCCAGTGGGTACAGTCCGAAAAAGAAAACCTTGCCGCTGTGATGGGGCGGCATGGCATTGAATGGGAGCATAAAGGCACGCATGAGAAACATTTGTCTGTCCTTGATTATAAAAAGCAGGAGCGGGAAAAAGAGGTCGTCCAGCTTGAGGGGCAGATTTCGGAGAAAAAAGAGGAATTCCAAGTATTGTCGGACAGGGTGGCGAATTACGACAAAGGAATGGAAAACCTAAAAACTCTGGAACAGGCGCTTGACACTTCTCCAGAGTACCAGTTGGCAGAGCCGCAGGGATTCATGTCTGCGAAGTCATATAGAAACAAAGTGGCAGAGCCTTTGGTGCAAAAGCTGAAATCACTTGTTAGAACGGCTCTTATAAGGTGCTTTGAAGCGTGGGACGGCTACTATCGGCTGAATGCCACAAATAGCAATCTCCACCGTGAAAATGAAGGGTTAAGGAAAACCAATGAGAAACTGGCAGGGGAAAATGAAAACCTCCGTGCGGAAAACAAAGATTATAAGCTGCTCCGTAAGACATTTGGGAGTAAGCAGATGGACAACCTTTTGGAGCAGGCAAAAGCGGCGCAGAAGTCGAAACAGCGTGGAAAGTATTTGAAAAATAGCAAAGAGGAAAGGTAGGAAACACTATGGAAAACAGGATTTATGACGAAAATAACGGTCTTTGGTATGCAAGGCAAGGCGAATATTACCTCCCAGAGCTTGCATTACCTCCCGAAGAAGAAAAGCTGATTGGCATATGGGGACAGCGGCATTTACGGTATCTTAAAGAGCATAAACAGTTCGTTTATCTCAATCTGCTGACAAGCGGCAGGCTGAATGAATACCTTGCAAGCATAGATGAACAGGCAGAGGATATGTTTTTTCGGCTGGTAAAGGAGTATGCCGGCAAGCATGGAGTAACGGAGCAATTAAAGGCAGAAAACCAGCTTTTATGGGTTCAAAAAATGAATAATATTTGGGTTTGTGTAAGGGAAGTTGTGGAGAGGGAGATAATTTATTTATAGGCGGTGGGGCGGCACTTCTATGGTATATGGGTGTGCCGCATAAGCCTAAACAAAAGTAGTTTGGGGAATTGAAAAAATTTATGCTTTCGTGTATAATTGATAAAAAAATTCAGAATGAGAGATAGCTTGTCGGAGGAACAATATGAAATATACAAGAGCAACTTTTGAAATGGCGGATGATATTCAAAATGTTTTACATACGGCTATTGAAACTATATATCCGAAATATTATCCAAAAGAAGTAGTGGATTTCTTTTGCAGACATCATAGTAAAGAACACATTCTAAACGGAATAGCATCGGGAAATATGGGAGTGTTGGTGTATAACGATATGATTGTCGGAACGGGTTGTTTTGATGATAATCATATTACAGCAGTATATGTGTTGCCCGCTTATCAAAATCAAGGCTGTGGCTCGTATATTATAAATTGTTTAGAAAAGGAAATTTCCAAAACATATGATACGGTTATTTTGGACGCTTCGCTTCCGGCAGCGTGTTTATATGAGCATAGAGGCTATAAAACGGTGGGGCATGGGATATACGAATTGGAAAATGATGTGAAGTTGGTTTATGAAATCATGGAGAAAAAACTGAAAAATAATTGAAAATGTGGATTGAGAGGACTTGAAAAATGAAATGCAGAATAAGAAAATGGGAACTATCAGACGCAAAAGATTTGGCGGCTGCACTTTCAAATAAAAAAGTACAAGATAATCTTCGTGATGGTTTGCCCTATCCTTACACCGAACAGGATGGAAAAGAGTTTATTTCTGCTATGCTTTCCGCAGATGAAAACGAAACCTTTGCTTTTGCTATTACCGTAGATAATATGGTGCTTGGCAGTATCGGCATTTTTCGGCAGGGCAATATTCATAGGCAAACCGCCGAGTTAGGATATTATATTGCCGAAGAATATTGGGGCAAAGGCATTATGACCGAAGCGGTTAAGCAAATTTGCGAATATGTTTTTGCGAATAGCGATATTATCCGTATCTACGCAGAGCCCTTTGCTTATAATATAGCGTCTTGCAGAGTGCTTGAAAAAGTAGGGTTTCAGTATGAGGGTACATTGAGAAGCAATGCTGTGAAGAATGGCAGGGTGATTGATATGGAAATGTACTCTTTGTTAAAAGCGGAAATAAAGGAGTGAATTTGGTGTTAAAAGAATATAAGTTTGGTTTCAATATTTATGGACTGTTATTGTTTTTGATTATAATGATACCTAACTTTATTTGGTTTGCTGCTCCAGCACCTAATGATGTATTAAGGACGGAATCGGTTACTGAAGTGATTGACACCATAGCTTCTGTTTGTCAGATTTTGATGGTTATAGCTTTGTGTATTTTTGTAAACATAAAGAACCATAAATTCCATATTACTCCTTTGATTATTTTTGTGATAATTTGTTGCTTAATATATTTTGCAAGTTGGGTAAGCTATTATGTAGGCGTTGTGAATACAGGTGTTATATTGGGGTTGATAATTTCCCCGTGTTTGGCATTTATGTTTTTTGCTATTGATAGAAAAAATATGATAGCAGTTGTGCCAATTTCCATTTTTCTAATTTGTCATTTAATATATGGTATCGCTAATTTTGTTGTTTGATTTTTTGAGGTTATATAAGTATGGATTATCGGATTAGAGAAATCAGAGAAAATGAATATTACGTATTATCTGAGTTTCTGTATGAAGCGATTTTTATTCCAGTGGGAATGGAAAAGCCGCCAAAAGCTATTATTGAACAGCCAGAACTTCAGGTATATATTGCTGATTTTGGAAAATCAGACGATTGGTGTTTGGTTGCGGAAGTAAAAGAAAAGATTGTAGGCGCAGTATGGGTGCGTGTTATGGATGATTACGGGCATATTGATGATGAGACACCCTCATTTGCTATGTCACTGTATGAGGAATACAGAAATATGGGCATTGGTACAGCACTTATGAGGGATATGCTTGAATTTTTAAAGAATAAAGGCTATAAGCAGACCTCTCTTTCTGTGCAAAAGGCAAATTATGCGGCTCGTATGTATCAGAAAGTGGGTTTTGAAGTCATTGACGAAAATGAAGAAGAATACATTATGGTTTGTCGGTTGTAATGTGATGGGGAGGGTATTTGTAAATGGCTGGTAATTTAGATGAAAAAACAGTAAAGGAAGTCTTAAAAAAGATTATTGAGAATAATAACAATATTCCGTATAAGGCTAAATTGGAGATAAAAGCGATAATAGAATTGGAACACAATCCAGAAAAATTGCTGCAAGAGTGTCTGTTATATATGCTGTCATATAAGGGATAATCTGTGATAAAGGAAGTGGTTGGAGATAATGAAAAACATGAAAATAGATGCCAATGGAACAAAAATCAGAGTGAGGGGCGATGTTGTTAATGAGAATGCCTATATTTCTCTTACGGATATTGCTAAATATAAAAATCCAGACAATGCTTTTATCGTGGTTGCGAACTGGATGCGTAACCATTCGACAATCTCGTTTTTGGGTTTGTGGGAGCAGATTCATAATCCCAATTTTAAACCTATCGAATTCGATAGGTTTAAAGCGAAGTCGGGAGATAATGCATTTACATTGACACCGCAACAGTGGATAAAAGCAACAGATGCAATCGGTATTATATCAAAATCGGGACGATACGGCGGTACATATGCCCATACAGATATAGCCTTTGAGTTTGCGTCTTGGATTTCACCAGAATTCAAGCTCTATATTATTAAGGACTATCAGCGATTAAAGAAAGATGAAGCGAACCGATTAGCGATTGGATGGGATGCTAAGAGGGAACTTTCAAAAATAAATTATCGTATTCATACAGATGCGGTAAAGGAATTTCTGATAACACCAACATTATCTCCGCAGGAAATGGCTTATACATATGCAACCGAAGCAGATATTCTTAATATGGCTTTGTTTGGCAAAACGGCGGCACAATGGAGAAATGAAAAGGGAATAAGCGGAAAAACACCTAATATCAGAGATTTTGCTTCGGCAGAGGAATTAGTTGTACTTATCAATTTGGAAGATACCAATGCAGATTTGATAAGGCAAGGGTTATCTAACATTGAACGATTAAAGATATTAAGAGAAAAGGCATATAGGCAGCTTGAACTTTTGAAAAAGAACCAAGAAACTCTTAATGCATTGAAGAAAAATCTGATTGAAGATACGGAAACAACCGGTTGATTTTCTTAGCAAAATCGCTTATAATTTAAACCATAACATATAGCTATTATCCGCAGTTACAGAGCCAGTGTTATCAACAGCGATAACAAAATGATAACATTAGCTTATACAGGCAGGATAATATGGATATATCAAATAATCAAAAGATTTACATACTCGACAAAGAATAATACATAAACAAAATTAGTTAGGAAAAGTCGAGTTCGAATAATATATTAGAGCCAAGAAATGCCTATTTTACGGGCTTTCTTGGCTCTTTCTATGTCTGGTGACAATCAAATGACAATACTTTTTTAATATTATTGTAAATAATTTCTTCTTATTTAGCTGGGAATTGACTCTTCCAGTCTAAATACTCTTTTTCTGTAATCTCTTCATTTCTGAATTTCTGGTACATATCAGCCCATGTTCCAATATGATCCAGCATATTTAAAGAATCATGTCCTTTGTCTTTAAACATGAGTTGTGGTACGCCGGACTCATCTCGGTAGGCGTGCAGACCATATTGATCCTCTAAAGCAAATAATGCGTGCATGACACTAACATAAGTATCAAAGTTTGGATCAGACATGGCGTATGGACTGATTTTTAATGAGTTTGCTATTTTTTCTAATTGTTCTGATGATGGAAAACGATTCCCAAGTTCATAATTTCTAATTGCCGATTCGCTCAATCCGGACATGATTGCCAATTCTTTCTGTGTATATCCTTGATCGATCCGGAATTTTCTTATTTTCTCACCTACTGTCATAAGAAAACACTCCTTTGCTGATTGATATTTAAAAGTATAGCATAAACAGTTCAAAAATGAAATATAAAAATAAACCGTTCATTTTTGAAATTATTCTATTGACAGTACGGAAATGAAATGTTATGATGTATATATACCGTTCAATAATGAACTGAAAAAGAAAGGAGGGATATAGATGGCTAGTAAATTATTTATATCAGCAAAAGAAGTAGCGAAAGAATTAGAAGTATCTGATTCCTATGCGTATCGTTTAATCCGTCAGTTAAATGCTGAATTGGAGCAAAAAGGTTTCGTTGTTGTCAAAGGAAAAATCAGCCGTAAATATTTTGAAGAACGAGTTTACGGTATGAGCGAAATGAAATAGTAGGAGGTGATGTTTTGACAGTAATCAAAAACCAAAAGTCAAATACTTACGAGGTAAGAACCTATTATAAGGACTGGACCGGCGTAAGAAAGCAGAAGACGAAAAGGGGATTTAAACGTAAATGTGATGCCCAGGAATGGGAAAGAGCGTTTAAGTTAAAGGAGAATTTGAGTCTGGATATGTATTTTGAAGATTTTGTGGATCTTTATCTGAATGATATCAAATCTAGAATCAAATATAATACATGGCTGACGAAAAAGCATATTGTAGAAAAAAAGATTCTCCCATATTTTTCGAAAAAGAAGTTGCAGGAGATAAAACCTTCCGATATTCGGCAATGGCAGAATACCATGATGAACTATCGGAATAAACAGGGAGAAGGTTATTCACAGGTCTATCTAAAGACCATCCATAATCAGCTGAGTGCGATTTTGAATCATGCAGTTAATTTCTATGATTTGAAAAGCAATGCTGCACGCAAGGCGGGATCTATGGGAAAAGAAAGAACAAAAGAGATGCTTTTCTGGACAAAAGAAGAGTATATGAAGTTCATTGAAGCGGTGGCGGATAAGCCAATCTCCTTTTATGCATTTGAAATCTTATATTGGTGTGGAGTCCGTATGGGAGAGTTATTAGCATTGACACCGGCAGATTTCGATTTTCGGGCTTGTACTATCCGGATCAATAAATCTTATCAAAGATTAGAGGGGAAGGATATTATTACAGATCCAAAGACTGTGAAGAGTAATCGTATGATCACCATGCCGGAATTTTTAAGCGAAGAATTAGAATCGTATATAGGAATGCTGTATGGCTTGAATGAAAATGACAGGATATTTCAAATTTCAAAAAGCTATCTTCATCATGAAATGGATCGTGGTGTGAAGTTGTCAGGAGTGAAGAGAATACGAATCCATGATTTACGACATTCTCACGTGTCATTGTTGATCAATATGGGATATTCTGCGGTGGCAATTGGAGAAAGGGTAGGGCATGAAAGTGTGGAAATCACATATCGATATGCACATTTGTTCCCGACAATCCAAACAGAGATGGCGGAAAATCTAAATCAGGAAAGAGAGGAATATCTGGATGAGTGAAAAAAATAGGGATAACAAGAATCGGTGGCGTAATGTAACCATAGCGTTTCGAATGTCTCCGGAAGAAAATGCAGAGTTAGATTTAAGAGTAAAGCTTTGTGGATATCAGACGAGACAAGAATATATCATTGAAAGCGTTTTACATCAAAAGGTCACAGCAGTAGGAAATCCGTTGATGTTAGTACAGTTTAGAAAACAGCTTCGAGGGATTGAAGAGGAACTAAAAAGGGTAACTACATTAGAGGATGCCGAGGAAGAGTTGTTTACACCTATTCGAACAATGTTGGAGATATTAAATGCATTTGCAGAAGAAAGAAACTATGAAAGAAGGAGAAAAGAAAAAGCCCAGAAATAATCTGAGCAAGTTCCCTGATCATCAGAATAACTGATATATCACCTTAACAACTTGAGTATATCACAAAATTGTTGTTGCAACAATTGTTAAATTCTGTTTGCCAGGGACTTGCCCGGTTGGGCAGGAGGTGGAAATGGAAGATAATTATAGAGAAGTAAAAAAGGCAGAACCATGCCTGAAATTGATCCACATGGATCAGGTTGAAGTGGAAGAAATCGAATGGCTCTTTTATCCCTTCATACCATACGGGAAGGTCACCATTATTCAGGGAGATCCTGGAGAGGGTAAGACCACCGTGGTGTTGCAGATCATTGCAAAGTTAACAAAAGGAGAAGCAATATTAAGTGAAACAAGCGAAGGAAAATCCGAAGAGACAGGCGTAGAGCCAATCAATGTGATTTATCAAACAGCTGAAGATGGATTGGGCGATACGATCAAACCAAGATTGTTAGCGGCAGGGGCAGATTGTTCCAGAGTCTTGGTGATTGATGACCAGGATCAGCCATTAACAATGGTAGATGCAAGGCTGGAAGAAGCGATTATACAGACGAAAGCAAGACTTGTAGTATTAGATCCAATTCAAGGCTTTCTAGGGGCTGGTGTTGATATGCATAGGGCAAATGAGATTCGCCCATTGATGAAAAGAATTTCTGTATTAGCAGAGAAATATCAATGTGCTATTATTCTGATCGGTCATATGAATAAGAATAGTAATGGAAAATCATCCTATCGTGGATTGGGATCTATTGACTTTCAAGCGGCAGCAAGAAGCGTATTGATTGTTGGAAGAGTGAAAGATGAACCGGAAATCCGAGTAATCTGTCACGTAAAAAGTTCTCTTGCTCCGGAAGGAGATGCTATCGCCTTTCGATTAGACAAAGAAAAAGGATTCCATTGGATTGGGAAATATGACATCAGTGCAGAGGACTTATTATCTGGTGATGGACGAGGGCAAAAGATCCGAAGTGCGAAAGAATTTTTAAAAGAGATATTAGCAAATGGATCAATGGAACAGGCAAAAATAGCGGAAGAAGCAGAAGAACGAGGAATTAAAAAGAAAACACTTTGGAATGCGAAGAAGGAATTACAGATTGATTCTGTGAAGATAGGAAATAAATGGTTCTGGATGTTACAAGAAGAGTAAAGGAAGATGGCAAGATTACCATATCTTAAAGAATAGGGAATCTTGCCACCTTGATTAAAAAGGAGTGAAGTGATGAAAAAAGTACAGATTGATTATGAACTGTTTCGAAAATTGATCTTTTATCATTTGGGTTCAGATGATCAGTATGAAGAAGATATTCGAAATGGCTTGGAAGAAAAATTGGATGCATTAGTCAGACATGAACTCTATACGAAGTATAAGATTGCTCCTTCTGAGGAAGAGCAGGAGAAAGCACGACAGGAATATTTAGATAAGCGTGGAGTGTCAGCCAGTTATCGGTGGTGATGTTTGTTTGGGGGATATAAGACAGGAGCGTGGCACGCACCTGTATCATACCAAACAAGGAGAATTGCTGTAGGGTGTAGCCGATACAGTACTGGCTGATTTGAAAGCTTCCGGCAGGGCGCAAGGGTACTTTTGATGGGCGTTAGGCTGTCGAAAGTGCTTTTGCGTTACTTTTGACAAAAGTAACAAAACATGATTGCCATATCTGGCGTTTTAAAATGAAGGAAAGGAGATTTATTGAAGAGGACAATTAGTTTTATGACAGGGAAAGGCTCCCTGAACCATAATAGTAGAAAATTTCATGCAAAGAATACAGATCCGAATAGAACCCATTGGAATGTTGAATATTGTAATGAAGATATCAAAGATGTATATCATGAATTGTTTGATGATGCCTTGAAGCGTTACAACGATAAGCAGACTCGGAAAGATCGTAAGATCGATGATTACTATGAAAAGATACGTTCTGGAAAACAAGAAAAATTATTTCATGAGGTTATCCTTCAGATCGGTGATAAAGACAATATGGGATCAGAAACGATGGAAGGACAACTTGCTGCAAAGATATTAGATGAATACATGAGAGGATTTCAGGAACGAAATCCTACGTTGCGAGTATTTGCTGCTCATCTGCATTTAGACGAAGCAACGCCACATCTACATATTGATTTTATTCCCTATGTTACAGGAAGTAAGCGAGGACTTGATACAAGAGTATCTTTAAAACAAGCCTTATCGTCATTAGGATTTAAAGGTGGATCAAGAAGTGAGACGGAGTTAAATCAATGGGTGCAATCGGAAAAGGAAAAACTAGCCATGGTCATGAGAGAAAATGAGATAGAATGGGATCAGAAAGGAACTCATGAACCACATCTTTCTGTATTGGATTACAAGAAAAAGGTTCGAGAACAGGAAGTAGAAGAATTAACGGAACATAAGAATTTATTGGAACATGATTTGCATGATATCAGTGAATGTGTGAATGAGATTCAAAAGGAAAAAGAACAGGTAGAAAAAGAGAGAGAGGTGGTAATTAAAAAGATAGAAGTGTTAGAGAAACGATTTTCTGCACTAAATTCAAAAGCTGGACTTATTGACTCACATGCACATGAGTATGGATATTACCCGGAAGAATGGCTGCCTGAAGCCGGAACTTTAGAGTCTGCAAAATCTTATCGGAATAGAATATTTCCTTTGGTGAAAAAAGTTGCGAACATGATACAGGCATTATATAGCAAATATTTAGAACTGAAATGCAAAAATCAAAAGCTATCAGATCGAAACATGGATCTTGAAAATCGTGTAGAATGGTTGAGAGAGGAAGTATCTGTTATAAAGAAAGAGAATGTATCTTTGTTAAATGTAGCATATGATATGGATCGGGTTGTAGCTGTTTTGGGAGAAAATAAGGTCAAGGAAGCAATAGAAGTTGCAAAACATTTGGAACAGACAAATGCAAAGCGAAAAATCAAGAAGAGATGTATAGACAGAGATTGTAGATAAAAGTTGGTTATAAATAAGTGATTCTAGAAAATGGGTTAATAGAAAATCTAAACTATTGCGTGATTGATATATATGGTATTATATATTTATTGGTAAATGAGATATTTCATGTGGCATTGAGGAGGGGCGTTAATGGAAAAAGTAAGTATAGACCCAAGAGAATATGTGGTGTTTGATGTGGAAACAAATGGATTAAAGTCAAAAAAAGATGATTTGCTTTCTATTTCATTTTATAAACCAGATGACAAAAAAGAATACAGTAAGTTTTTGCCTTTGGAATTGAATCGAAAGATTGTTACAACGCATATAAATGGTATTACTGATAAAAATTTGATTGGCGCAACAGCACTTAGTCAAGACGAGTTTGATTATATTGTAGATGAGTTTGAATTGGAGAAGAGAACAATATTAATTTATGCAGGTGGAAATTTTGACAAGGTATTTCTCTCAGAATATATGAAAAGACACCAAATTTTTGGATTTGATAAATTGCGATTTTACAATTTTAAAAGAAACATTATTTCATCAAAATATTCACATGGTAATATTACAAAGGATAATCTTTGTTCAATTTTTAATATTGAGGGTGTGAAACAAGTTCATAATAGTTTAAACGATTGTAAATTAGAATGGAAGTTGTTTGAAAGAATGGGAGGTTATTATTATCTTGTGACAGAAGGGAATGGTGGAGATAATGTATTTAGGTTGAATGAAGATTATATTATTCCAGCTAGTTTATTA
>CAQBGY010000045.1:0-5577 GCA_948759685.1 uncultured Eubacterium sp. | reverse complement strand
TGCTCTTCCGATCTTTCACATCCGAATTTGAGTCGTATACTCAGCGAAAGACCATATATTGAATGTCAAAGTAATGTTATTAAGTCTTTCGAGATTGACGCAAAAGGAATTGAAAAGTTCCCAACTAATTTTACAGGAATGACAATAGAACATTTGATAAATTCCATGTTAGAAGTTGATAAACAGAATTCGTTGCCTTTTTTAGAAGAGAACAAGAGAAAATTAGATTTCATTGGAAAAATTGATAATGGTATTCTGGCACTTCCGATGGTTTTTAATTTAGATGGTACCGTTACCGCACTTCGTAAAAAAGATAAGGAAATGGAAGAGAGATTAAATTCTACCACAAAAAAACTTAAAGAACAAATCGGTCCTTTGGTTGATTATATTCAAAATGATATTTTTAATAAAGAACGTATATTATCGCAAGAATTAGTGGTTGATTCGAAGAATAATATTCTTGCCTTATGTGATCTTTCTACAGAAAAAGCAATATTAGAAATAAAAACCAATCCTACTGATTCATTGGCGTATAAAGAACAGTTTTTTTATGAAGCTAAAGGAAGAGATATCTATCATTTAAAGATGGAGTGGGTAAAAAACAGGGATACTAATTTGCTTAAAAAAGTAATTTTTCATATATCTTATGTTGATGCACACATAGGTACGCCAGGTTCCTCCAATTGGGTTGAAGGAAAAAGAGAAGAAAAAAGATTACAAAAAATTGGTGAAATTCAGAAATACTTGTCATCTTCGGATTTGACTTTAGTATCTTTCACTAATATCAGCTCGCCTATTAAATTGCAATGTAAAAATTGTGAACATGAATGGACGGTTAGATATTCTACATTAATGAAAAAAATTCCGGATTGTCCTAAGTGTAAAGTGCATAGATCAAGAGAAAAAAATCCTTTCATATCTGAACAAGATAGAAAAAAACTTCGTGCGGATAATTATTATGAGAAAATACTAAGAAAGAGCAATCATACAATAGTTGCAATTAATTACACAGGATCAAAGGATGATGTAGATGCAATATGTGTTAATTGCGGTTATAAATGGACAACTCGGGCAGATCATTTAGTAGATAGATGTTGGTGTCCAAAATGTAAAAAAGAAAAAACAAGCGCATCCGTATGAATAAGTTGAAAGATATCGATTGAATCTCGATAGCTAAACTCTTTTGTTTATTTGATAAATTTAAAGGATGTATTTTGAGGAAAATGAAAATTAACATGGATTTTATTATAGCAGCTTTTAAAAGCTGCTATAATAAAATTATGCAATATAATTGAAAAAACAATAAAAATAATTACGCTGCGAATAAAAACTTGATTTTTATGGGGGCGTATAATATACTATCTTTAGGAGTTTAGAAAGAGGTGTTTGTTTAATGAAAATTAATAAAAAATTGTTAGAAGCAGTACAATTTAACCCGACTAAAAAAAGTTTTCAAATGTCAGTATTGCAGATGTGCGAAAAAATTGACCAGAATAAACTGACGTTACCTTTATATCAAAGAGATGTTAGTTGGTCATTACAAAAATCAGTTGATTTATTAAATTATCAACTTTTTGGAAAGGCACCAGTAGCCCCGATTTCTATCAATGAGATAGGAGAAGTTGGATTATCTGTACCACAGGTTTCTTTTATTAATAGAGAAATAGTACCGAAAGATCAAATATTAAATGCTCATCAGTCAGTTGTAGATGGACAACAACGTTTGACAACAAATTATAAAGCATATATAGATAGTAACGATTTTAGAAATGTTGTATTAGATGTGGCAAGTGCTTGTTTTAAAATAATTAAGGCATCAATTAAAAAGAATCAAATACCAGTTGGTATGTTATTAAATAAAGATCGTAAGAGACTCCAGGAGTATTTGATGCAACAAAAAACATTTAATGATTTATATGCCATATGTATTGATATTAGAAGTAAGCTGATGGATTATAATTACACCATTAATCAAGCAAATGATTTGAGTGAAGATGAGCAAATTGAATGGTTCGAAGTTTTAAATAATGCGGGAAGCAAAGTTACTGCTTTACAAATGTCATTTTCTAAATTGAAAATCCACAATTTTGATATATATAATGATTATATTAATCCTTTTAAGGAGTATATTCAGGAGTATGGTTTTGAGGATATGTTTTCACCATTTACTACAAATGTATCATATCCAATTTCGTCCCTTAATCCAGCATACGAGATAGTTGTTAATGGAGGAAAACATAACTTGAATTATGCACCAATACCGTCAGATACAAAAGAAAGTCAACTTACAGCATTGGAAGTTGAACGTTTAAATGAAATAGTAAAAATATCGCTAACGGGATTATGCGAAGCACTTGAATTTATTGATAATGAAAATTTAGAAGATTATGTTGATAGAATGGACTATATTTTGTACTTGGCAGGATATTGCATGTTTCATTGTGATAATGATATTCAGGTAAAAAAAGAGAATATAATAAAATGGTTTACAACGGTAGAGTTTACAAATAAGACTAATGGAGATAGAAGAAAAATATTCGATGATTTATTAGCTATTTAATATTGGTTATATTAATGAATATTAGAATGAAAACGAATAATATAATAAATGCCGTAAAGATGGAAAAATGAAACGTGACAATAAAATGACAATACAAATAGCTGAAAGCATAGCGAATCCACACGAAACAGTTCGAAAACGAACGGTTTAAAAACTGAAATACCAGAGAAAAACTACAAAGCAGATAGAACTTTGCGAGTTCGAGTAGGCTACGAGCCATGCAAGGGCAAAATAAAAGAGAATCTCAAGAGGGCATTTATGCACTCGGGAGATTCCCTTTTATTTTAGACTTATAGGACGACAGCCCTTCAGCGAGATGGAGTGAAACGGAATCGAGCTGAGCATGGCGTTTTTGGATGTCACGATACCTGTATAATGCCGAGCTCAAAGGACCATATAAGAAACTTCACATCAAATTGAAAGTAACTTATATGGTCGTCAAGGAAAAGCAGTAATAAATTTTTAATTAAAATTGACGGATCTACAATTTGATTTGGCAGAGCAGACATTAAAGAATCCTTATAACTTCGATTTTCTAACTTTGTGGAAAGAATATGATGAGCGAGAGTTAGAAGATGCTTTAGGAGCTAGAAATTGGTTTTTCCTATTTAGGTAGACAAGTACATATAAAAGTAGGGGAAAGCGATTTTTATATGGATTTGGTGTTTTATCATGTTCAGTTACATTGTTATGTGGTTTGGAATTGAAAACTGAGAATGATAATCAAACAATAGGTATTCTTATTTGTAAAGATAAAGAGGACGTTGTGGCAGAGTATGCTTTAGATGATATGTCTCAACTAATCGGGATAACACAATATGAATTAACAAAAGTGCTTCGTGAGGGATTTAAGAGTAGTTTGCCAACGATTGAAAAAATTGAGAATGAATTATCGGAATAAAATGGTTACAAGCTGTAATTTAAATGACCATATTGTGAAAGTGAGTCGCAAGATGGTCATTTTTGCGTACAGAAATGAAAGGTGGTGATAAGAATTTACTAATAGACAAAACATAGGCAAATAATGTATAATAATTTTTAAAAGAAACGAATTATGTTGTTTATGGGGGAAAGAGAGATGAAGATGCTTCGTATATTTTAATTAATACATCAATACAATGTATTATGTAATGAGAGAAACTATTAGAGGTATCTGAATTTTGTGGTAAGAATTTCCGCATATTTAGATACCTTTTTTTAATGGGAGATATTACATAACAAACGCAAGTACTATTAATAATATTAGAATAATAGTATCGATAAGTAGATTTGTGACAGGAAGTATTAATTTAAAGAAAGTAAATCATGGTTGTAGTTAATTATATAGAAGCAATCATGTAAAAGGAATTGATGAAATGAAAGTGTTAGAGTGTAAAAAAATAGATACAGAGAATCATAGTAACATTATATTTATAAGAATTGATCCCGAGGATATTTCATTATCAATTAGGGACATTATTGTTTCGTTTTCTAATGTGTCTTGGATTTCAAAGTTTGATAAAGAATATGTAAGGAATAGCTTTCTTAAGAGGGCACAGAGTTCAGCCGATTATTTGGCTGGTAAAATTTTAAGCGATAGTGAGGACACAATTACAAGTGACTCAGGAGAATATGTGGTATCAGAATTAGCAAGACAAGCACTTGTACAACGGCTAAAGTATTTAGATGTACCTTTGGCAGAATTATTTAAAGAACAGGATTCGGGAAATCCTGGATTTGATTTCTATTCAGCAAATGATGAAATGATAATAATCTTTGGAGAAGCAAAATATAATTCCAGACAGAATGCATATGGAATAGGAATGGAGCAGGTTGACCGATTTATTTCTGAGGGACAGGATATTTCAGATTTAAATGATATAGATAAGTTTTTTCAAGAAGAATCGTTAGCCAAGGCTTCATTAGGAGAAAGGGCGTATGCAATTGCGTTTTCTGCAAAAAATACAAAGTCGGAAATTATAATTAAAGGGATTCTTAGTAATAAATATTATGAGAATTTAGCGAAGCACAAAGAAGTGATTTATTTGGCGGTGAATGTATGAATGAAGTAATTAAAAAAATAGTCGAAGGGAAAGAGATAGAAGAGATTATTGATTATGTTATTACGAATATTTATAAAAATGGTCCAGAAAATGTAACGGATATGGAAATATTATGTTATCTGTCCTTATACCAAGAGGAAACATTTAGCAAATATAAAAATCGGATACTTAAGTATATGGGACTTTATTATAAAAACATTAAATCGGAAACTTTACCGGAAATAATATTTGGAATGTATGAAAAGTATATTGAGAATGTATACAATCATTGTTATACTCCGGTTCAGGCAAGCATTATTAAAGGAATAGACAGGAATCAATGTTTTAGTTTTTCTGCACCGACAAGTACAGGGAAATCATTTGTATTTAGAAAAATTATTCAAGAATTAGCGAAAGATATTGTAATTGTTGTACCTTCAAGAGCGTTAATAAATGAATATTATTTTACTTTATGTGATTTAATTCAAGATCGGGATGTAAATATACTTACGTTTATCGATAAAATAAATACAAAAAGAGCAAAGCGCAATGTTTTTATTGTTACTCCGGAAAGGTGTAAGGAGATATTTAAAAGAAAAGAGGAATTTGATGTCGGAATATTTTTGTTTGATGAAGCTCAACTTACTGATGAAGATTCCTTTAGAGGTTTGTACTTTGATAGTATTATACGAAGAGTACAAAAGGCATATCCTAAAGCAAAATTCATATTTGCCCATCCATTTGTGAAGAACCCTGAAGCGCAGATAGAAAAAAATCACTTTGATGCAAATAAAGCAGATTCAAAATGTTATAAATATAAAAATGTAGGGCAAATGTTTTATGCTTATGATGGGAAAGATTATTATCACTTTGGAATTAATAAAGATGTTATGGGAAAGCATAAGCAGATTTGTAATTTTGATCCTTTGGAGAAAACTATAAAAAATCATGGAAGCATTCTGGTTTATACTTGACTTCGTTGTATAAACCAGAATG
>CAQBGY010000044.1:10679-16238 GCA_948759685.1 uncultured Eubacterium sp. | reverse complement strand
TCGTCAACGAATGGCAGGCAAAGGAAACGAGCCGCAAGGTAAAAAATGCGATGAAGGCCAAGTTCAAGAATGGCGAATACATCGCCCCTGTCGTGCCAATCGGCTATAAAATCAACCCTGCCGAGAAAAACAGGCTTGTCGTTGATGAGGAAACGAAGTGGATTGTGGAGAAGATTTTCGCACTTGCGGCGCACGGATACGGGGCAAATAAAATCTGCCGCACCCTTGCCGCTGAGAAAGTCCCGATACCCGCATGGTGGGCATCACAGAAAAACGGCTACAAGGCGAATATTTTTGAAGGACAGCCAGAGGGGAAGAAATACCTCTGGAATATCGTTACCGTAAGCAAAATCCTTCAGAATGAAATCTATCTTGGCAATACCGTCCATTACCAGATACAGAAACTGTCCTATAAGTCAAAGAAGAATGTCAAACGCCCCAAAGAGGACTGGATGAGGGTTGAGAACACCCACGAGCCATTGGTTGACCGTGAAACATGGGATTTGGTGCAGGGGCATATCAATTCCCGCAAACGCAGCCGAAAGGACGATGAGCCGCAGATATTCGCAGGGCTGCTCAAATGCGGCGAGTGCGGTTGGAGCTTGTCGGCGGCAAACACAAAGGACAAGTCGAGGTATTACCGCTGCACGCAGTATTCCGCACATGGGAAAGAAGCGTGTTCCCTGCATTTCATCACCTACAATCTGCTCTATGCTTTTGTCCTCGGACGGTTACAATACTGGCTGATGGCGATAAAGGAGAATGAGGACGCCATTCTGGAACGGCTGCTGCAGAGCAGCAAGAAACAGCGGAAGTCAGAGAATGCCCGTGATGAAAAGGAGCTGAAAAAAGCGCAGAAACGCAGGCAGGAATTAAACAACCTCTTTGCGAAGATGTACGAGGACAGGGTAAAAGGACTTCTTGACGAAGAAAACTATTCCATGCTTTCCGTCAAATATCGCACGGAGCAGCAACAGCTTGATGAAACGATAAAGACCGTATCCGCAAGGCTTGAGGATGCCAAAGCGGAAACGGACGATGCAAAACGGTGGGTAGACTTAATCCAGAAATACAGTGCCATTGACGAGCTTACCGCTCCTCTTTTGAATGAACTGATTGAGAAAATCGCAGTCCATCAGTGGAGGAAAGACGAGAATGGCAAAAAGGTGTGGGACATTGAGATTTATTACCGTTTTGTCGGGAAGATTGATTAAATACAGGAACTATGGGGAATGTGCCATTTGTGGCAGTTCCCCGAAGAATTATCCTTAAGTAAAGTAAAGCGGAGATTATTTGATACCAAACTTAATTCCTGATCCAGAGCCAGAGGGAGAGTTAAGGAAATTTGGTTTGATGCGGAAATCCTATTTGGAAAGTCACAAGAGAGGTATTTATTCAGGCTTGCTTCTATCAGGCGAATTAAAGAAACACCTGATTATAATACAGAATCAGGCAGAGGAAAGATTTGATTTGCTGGTGGAGCAGATGGCAAAGCAGGAGAAAGTGACAGAGCAGTTAAAGGAACGAGATCAGATGCGTTGGGTGCAGAGAATGAATTGCATTAGGGCGAGGGCAGAGGAGATTGTGAGGGAAGAAATTATATACACATTGTAAAGAGTTAGAATGGGGCAGAGGGTATCTGTCCCATTTGTTAGTTTTATGCAATTTTAAGAAGAATCTAAATGACAATTTGGATATTTTGTAGTAAAATTAATTTGGAAAATTATGCAAGGAGGTTGTCTTATGATTGACAACAAGAAGGAACAAGAGCGAGATGAGCTTCACCGTACCATATGGAATATGGCGAATGATCTTAGAGGCAGTGTAGACGGTTGGGATTTCAAACAGTATGTGTTGGGTATGCTGTTTTATAGATATATTTCTGAGAATTTTGTTAAATTTGTAAATGTTGGAGAGTTAGAAGCTGGCAATAAAGATTTTGATTATGCAAAGATAGATGACGAAGTTGCAGAGGAAGCAAGAGAAGATTTGGTGCAGTCAAAGGGATATTTTATTTTGCCCAGTCAATTATTTTGTAATGTAAAAGACAAAGCGCTAAACAATGAAAATCTGAATGAAACGTTGGAAAGCGTGTTTAGAAATATAGAAGGTTCTGCACAGGGACATGATAGCGAGGACGACTTCAAGGGATTATTTGATGATATTGATGTAAATAGTAATAAATTGGGCAGCACTGTAGCTAAGAGAAATGAGAAACTGGTTAAGCTTCTGAATGGTGTTGCGGATATGAAGTTAGGGGATTATCAGGATAATACCATTGATGCATTTGGTGATGCTTATGAGTTTTTGATGGGAATGTATGCTTCTAATGCAGGAAAGAGTGGCGGAGAGTATTATACGCCACAGGAAGTTTCAGAACTTCTGACAAGAATCACTGTATTGGGAAAGAAAGAGGTAAATAAGGTCTATGATCCGGCTTGTGGAAGTGGATCGCTTTTGCTGAAATTTGCAAAAGTTTTGGGGAAGGAAAATGTGCGTCAGGGATTTTTTGGACAGGAAATCAATATTACGACTTATAATCTTTGCCGTATCAATATGTTTCTGCATGATATCGGATATGAAAAATTCAGTATTGCTCATGGAGATACTCTTACAGAGCCGCTGCATTGGGATGATGAGCCGTTTGAGGCAATCGTTTCCAATCCGCCGTATTCTATTAAATGGGAAGGCGATGATAACCCTATTCTTATCAATGACGAGCGTTTTTCGCCCGCTGGTGTTCTTGCGCCGAAATCAAAAGCGGACTTAGCGTTTATCATGCATTCCTTGTCGTGGCTTGCGACAAATGGAACAGCAGCTATCGTATGTTTTCCCGGTGTCATGTATCGTGGCGGTGCGGAGCAGAAAATCCGTAAATATTTGATAGACAATAACTATGTGGAATGTGTGATACAGCTTCCTGATAATCTTTTCTTTGGGACAAGCATTGCTACCTGTATTATGGTGTTGAAAAAGAACAAGGTGGAAAATAGTACATTATTCATTGATGCTTCTAAGGAATGTGTGAAAATTACGAATAATAATAAGCTGACGGAGGAAAACATTCAAAATATATTGACGGTATATGAGAAAAGAGAGAACAAGCAATATTATGCAGCAGTAGTGGAGAATGATAAGATTGCGGAGAATAGCTATAATCTTTCGGTTTCATCCTATGTGGAGCAGGAAGATACAAGAGAAAAGATTGATATTGTGAAATTGAATGCAGAAATTAAAGAGATTGTAGCGAGAGAAGAAATGCTTCGAGCGGAAATTGATAAGATTATTGCGGAAATTGAGGAGAGCGTATGAAAGAATTTCCATTTTTGATATATGCGGTTGAAGATAGTGACATAACGGTAAATGTTATTATTAAGGATGAAACGATATGGCTTTCTCAGAAAGGGATGGCGGAATTATTTGGATGTAGTTCCGATAATATTTCACTCCATTTAAAAAATATTTTTTCAGAAGGAGAACTGCAAAAAGATTCAGTTACCGAGAAATTCTCGGCAACTGCCAAAGACGGCAAAAGTTACCTTACTCAGTTCTATTCGCTTGATGCCATTATTTCAGTAGGCTACCGAGTCAATTCCAAGAGAGCGACAGGCTTTCGTATATGGGCAACAAAGGTATTAAAGGAATACATGATAAAAGGTTTTGCACTCGATGACGAACGATTAAAGCAGGGCAAGACGGCTTTCGGAAAAGATTACTTTAAAGAGCTGCTTGAGAGGGTTCGCTCCATACGCGCGAGTGAACGGCGTATCTGGCAGCAGATTACTGATATTTTTGCAGAGTGCAGCATTGACTACGACAAGGATTCGCCTACAACGAAAATGTTTTATGCGATGGTTCAGAATAAATTTCATTATGCGATTACGAAGCATACGGCAGCGGAAATTATTTATAACAAAGCAGACCATAAAAAGGAACATATGGGGCTTACTACATGGAAAAATTCACCTGACGGGCGTATTTTGAAATCGGATGTCACAATCGCCAAGAATTATCTGGACGAAAAGCAGATTCGTCAGTTGGAACGGGCAGTGACAGGGTATTTTGATTACATAGAGGATTTGATAGAGCGTGAAAACACGTTCACTATGGAGGAATTTTCAGTCAGTGTCAATGAATTTCTTGCTTTCCGCCGATATGAAGTTTTACCAGATAAAAACAAAGGAAGCGTTTCGAGGCAGGAAGCATGGGATAAGGCGCATAAGGAATATGATATTTTCAATAAGACACAGGTAATACATTCTGACTTTGACGATATGGTCAGGGAACTGTTGGGAAAGCAGGGAGATGCGGATGAGTAGGTTAGAAGAGCTGATACAGGAGCTTTGCCCGAATGGGGTGGAGTATAAAGCACTGTCGGATATCACAATAAGATTTACGGATGGGATGCACAGTTTGCCCAGAGATATCAGAACAACAGGTCAATATCCCATATTAAGTGCTCAAAATGTGAATAATGGTAAGATTGATTTATACACAACGAAATATGTGATGAGTGATATATTTCAAAAAGAAAATAAGCGGACAGATGTTTGTAAAGGGGATGTTTTGCTGACCATTGTTGGAGCGATAGGCAGAGTTGCTGTTGTGAAAGATAATTTACAAGCATTGTTTCAAAGAAGCGTATGTGTGATTAAACCAAATAAAAATGCTATTATTCCAGAATATTTAGGGTACGCTTTGGAAGCTACAAGCATACAAAGTTATATGCAGATTAATGCTCACGGAGCAGCGCAGAAAGGTTTGTATTTAGAACAGGTTGGAAAGCTTAGGCTCCCTGTACCTCCTTTGGAGGTTCAACATGAAATTGTTCGTATTCTTGACAATTTCACAGAACTAACAGCGGAACTAACAGCGGAACTAACAGCCCGAAAAAAACAGTATGAATATTATAGAGAGAAACTTCTCACATATAATATAAATATTCACAAAAAAACTTTGGATGAATTGTGTGATATTTTTGCTGGTGGTGATGTGCCAAAAGAGAGTATGTCTAAAGAAAAGACAGAACGTTACTGTGTTCCCATTATTAGTAATGGCATTGGTAATAATGCATTATATGGGTATACAGATGTTCCAAAGATTACAAAAGCTGCTGTGACTATAGCCGCTAGAGGAACGATAGGATATGCCGAATTTAGAGATTATCCTTATTTTCCAATTATTAGATTACTTTCTGTAATACCGAAAGATAAAACATTACTCAATACTAAATACTTGTATTATTGTTTACAGGGAAAGCAGTACAATGTGCCGACTAGTGGGATACCGCAATTAACTGCTCCGATGTTGAAAAAAGAAAAGATTCCTATTCCATCATTGGAAGTTCAGGAACGCATTGTTAATGTTTTGGACAATTTTGATGCTATTTGTAAAGATTTAAATATCGGTCTGCCAGCAGAAATTGAAGCAAGACAAAAACAATATGAGTATTATCGAGATTTATTATTGACGCTTGTAGAGGGCGGAAATATAATTCTTAACGGAACGGAACGGAACGGAACGGAACGGAACGGAACGGAACGGAACGGAACGGAACGG
>CAQBGY010000044.1:5094-10579 GCA_948759685.1 uncultured Eubacterium sp. | reverse complement strand
ACGGAACGGAACGGAACGGAACGGAACGGAACGGAACGGAACGGAACGGAACGGAGTAATTAAACTTTTACAATATGTTTTTGGACATGTATTTTTAAATCTTGAACAAATTGCTTCAAGACATTGTACAGGAGCGACACCTTTAAAAAATAATCGAGATTTCTATGAGAATGGAACTGTTCCTTGGTTGAGGTCACAAGAAGTAATCTATACGGATATAGATAGGACAGAATGTTATATTACAGAAGAAGCAGTGCAAAAGACGACTGCCAAATGGATACCAGTTAACTGCGTTATTGTAGCAATTTCGGGAGCTTCTGCGGGCAGATGTGCAATTAATAAAATACCTTTAGCGACAAATCAGCATTGTTTGAATATAGAAATCAATAAAGAAATTGCTGAATATAGATATGTTTATTATTGTATTTGCAATCAATTTGAGGAGTTAATTGCTAAAAAGGAAGGTGCAAGAGGAGATTTAAGTGTAACAAGAATAATGAAATTGAGGATTCCAATTCCGCCAATTGAGGAACAAAAACGAATAATAGCCTTACTTGACCGATTTAATATGTTATGCAATGACCTTTCCAGTGGACTTCCGGCAGAAATTGAAGCAAGGAAAAAACAGTACGAATATTATAGAGATAAATTATTATCGTTTGAGGAAGTGAAGTTATTGTGATGAACGTACAGAATATAACAAAGAAACAACATTATATCCCACAGGTATACTTGAGAGGTTTTTCACCAGAATATAATGATAAGAGCCATGAGATATCTTGTTCAGGATATACGATATATTGCTATGATTTAACCAAAACCACACAATCATACAAACCTGTTCCAATTAAATCTGTATGTTATAAAAATTATTTGTATGAGGTAACAGGAGATGATGGGGAGATTGTTCTACCAAATCATTTGGAAAAGTGTTTTTCTGCATTAGAAAAAATGTTTGGCACATACAGACACATATTGGAAACAAAGGCATTTATAACTGAAAATTATACAACGAATTATTTTTTGACACAGGAGGAGAGAATATTTTGGGTAACATATATTCTTATTCAAATTTTGAGAATGCCACAGGTACTTGAAATTGCGAAACAAGTTAGTTTGGAAACATTAGAGGAAGAACTTACGAATGAACAAGCGCAGAATATAGCGAGATTTTGTTGCTTACCTTTTTTCGGTGAAATGGCAGAGGGGAAGAAGGAAACAATGTTAATTAATTCTCTGTTTGAGCCATTGAAAAGTATGACTTTTGGAATTGGAGTAGATATACAAAAAAGAATAATTACATCTGACAAACCTGTATTTGTTTACGCTAAAGAGTTTCCCTGTAAAGAATATGAGAGAATAATTTTTCCCATTTCATCACAGATATGTTTATTTATGTTTGGTAATGAAGATAAGAAAATGCAACGAAAAAATTTCCTCTTTCCAATAGGGGAAGAACATCGAGAAGAGATAATAAAATCAATGTCAGCTTCAGCTTTTGAGAAAGTTTATTCAAATCATATTTTTGATAAGAAGGAAAGAAGATATATAAAAGAAATTATGAATGATAGAAAAGTAGTCAAGTAGACGTGCTATATATTAGTTTCATAACAAAGGCAAATGAGAGTATAATTGTTGTGTTGGTCGCAAAGCATTTTGCATTTATCAAGGTAAGGTAGAACTTGTTTTTATATGGTATGGAATTTGGTAATGAATATTTTAAGGGGTTGAGCGAATGAGTACATTTAACATGGTTGCTTCCATGAATGAGAGTACAGTAGTATCTGAATATATACCGGAAAGCAAGTGTTCTGACAGCTATCAGAGCGAAGCAGATTTGGAAAAAGAGTTTATCCGTATGCTTTCAGAACAGGGGTATGAATATCTGCAAATTCATACAGAGGCAGAGTTGATTGCGAATCTTCGCAAGAAGATAGAACAGCTTAATTCCTACACTTTTACAGATACAGAATGGGAACGCTTTTTTCATAAATACATTGTTAACGCTAATGAAGGAATTATAGAAAAGACACGCACAATTCAGGAAGATGCAGTAAAGAATATGGAGCGTGACGATGGAAGTACGAAGAACATCACGCTTATAGACAAGAAGAATATCCACAACAACCGTTTGCAGGTAATTAATCAATATGAAGTGTCACAAACTGAGGGAGCAAAGTTCAATAATCGGTACGATGTGACAATCCTTGTAAATGGTTTTCCACTCATTCATGTAGAACTGAAGCGCAGGGGTGTTGCAATTCGGGAAGCATTCAACCAGATTAACCGTTATCAGAGAGATAGCTTTTGGGCAGGAAGCGGACTATATGAATATGTGCAGATATTTGTTATTTCAAATGGAACACATACAAAGTATTATTCCAATACCACTCGTTCTGCCCATATTAAAGAGCAGGAAAAAAATACATATAAAGGTAAAAAGACCAGCAATAGTTTTGAGTTCACTTCTTTTTGGGCGGATGCAAATAATAAAGTCATTTCTGACCTTGTAGACTTTACAAAAACCTTTCTGTCAAAACATACCATTCTAAATGTATTGGCAAAATATTGTGTATTTACTTCGGAAGAATTACTGCTTGTTATGCGTCCATATCAGATTGCTGCTACAGAGAAAATATTGAATCGTATTGAAATTGCGACGAATTATAAGAAATTGGGAACGCTGGAAGCAGGAGGCTATATTTGGCATACAACCGGAAGCGGTAAAACATTAACATCATTTAAGACGGCACAGTTGGCAAGCAAGCTTGATTTTGTTGACAAAGTGCTTTTTGTTGTTGACCGTAAAGACCTTGATTATCAGACTATGAAAGAATATGACCGTTTTCAAAAAGGCGCTGCCAATAGTAATACATCAACAGTCGTTTTGAAGAAACAGTTAGAGGAGGATGACGCCAAAATTATCATTACCACAATTCAAAAGCTGGATAATTTTATCAGAAGATATAAAGGACATGAGGTGTTTAGCAGGCATATTGTTCTAGTATTTGATGAGTGCCATCGTTCTCAGTTTGGAGATATGCATACTGCCATTACTAAGAATTTTAAGAACTATCATATTTTTGGTTTTACAGGAACACCAATCTTTGCTGATAATGCTGGAAGCGGAAAGAATGCTGATTTACGCACGACACCACAGGCATTTGGCGATAAACTTCATACATATACAATTGTAGATGCAATCAATGATGAAAATGTATTGCCGTTTCGTATTGATTATATTAAGACAATTAAGGAAAATGAAGCTTCGCATCATAAGGAAAAAGGACATGATAAGCAGGTATCAGCTATTGACACAGAGAAGGCGCTTTTAGAGCCAAAGCGAATTGCCAAGATTGTAACATATATTTTGGAACATTTTGACCAAAAGACAAAGAGAAATAGGGAAAGTTTTGACTTTTCTAAATTGATGAACGTGCAGGAGGTAGCAAGCAGTCAGGCAAAGAATAGGGACAAGGTAGAAGAAATAAAAGAGTCTGTCCGCATGAAGGGCTTTAATTCCATATTCGCAGTGAGTTCCATAGATGCAGCAAAATTATATTACACAGAATTTAAGAGGCAGATGGATAAGCTACCACAAGCTGCACCTGCAGGTCAACCGCATAAACTGAGAGTGGCAACGATATATAGCTATGGGGTTAATGAATCAGAAAACGATGATTTTGTAGAAGATGAAAATTCAGAAAATACAGACGGACTTGATAAAAGTTCCAGAGATTTTCTTGAAATGGCGATTGATGATTATAACAAGATTTTCAAAACCAATTATGATACATCAAGCGATAAATTCCAGAATTATTATAAAGATGTTTCCCTTAGAATGAAAAACAGGGAAATTGATATATTGATTGTAGTCAATATGTTTCTAACCGGATTTGACGCGACGACTTTGAATACCTTGTGGGTGGACAAGAACCTGAAATATCATGGATTATTGCAGGCATTTTCTAGGACAAACCGTATTCTTAATTCTGTTAAGACTTTTGGTAATATCGTATGTTTCCTTAATTTGGAGGAAGAAACAAATAATGCGATTGCACTTTTTGGTGACAAAGAGGCAGGAAGTGTTGTTTTATTAAAAAATTTTGAAAGCTACTATAATGGATATGATGAGAACGGGAAGCATTTTGACGGTTATGTGGAATTAATAGACAAGCTGAAAACTCTTTTTCCGCTGCCCGCATCGTTTGAAGGGGAGAAGGCGGAGAAAGCGTTTATTATGCTTTACGGAGCAATTCTCAGAATGAAGAATATACTTTCTACCTTTGATAATTTTGAGGGAATGGAAATTCTGTCTGATCGGGATTTTCAGGACTACCAGAGTGAGTACATTGACCTTTATCAGAAATATAAATCAAAGGGAAATGAAAAGAAAGAAAATATCAATGATGATGTAGTGTTTGAAATTGAGCTTGTAAAACAGGTGGAAATCAATATAGACTATATTCTTATGCTGGTAAAGAAATATCAGCAGGAAGGCAACCAAAATAAAGAGATTGTTGTAACGATTGAAAAGGCAGTTAATTCCAGTATGAATCTGCGTAGTAAAATGGAGTTAATCAGGAATTTCTTGTCAAGAATCAATGCGCAGACTGAAGTGGATGGGGACTGGAAAAAGTTTGTGGACGAACAGAAGGAGAATGACCTTGTTGTAATTATTGAGGAAGAGAAATTAAAAATGGAAGAAACACATAAATTTATAGACAATTCGTTTCGGGATGGTGTGTTGAAAACAACAGGAACGGATATTGATGTTATTATGCCTGCAGTATCGCGTTTTGGTGGAGGTAATAGGGCAGAGAAGAAGAAAAGGGTTATTGACAGGCTGATGGCTTATTATGAGAAGTATGTGGAGCTTGTAAGTATATAAAATAGGCAGAACAAAATTTTTTATGGTAAAATAGGTGTAAGTGTGAAAATGAAAATTTAGAGGAGGGAAAATTATGATATGTCAGCCAACAGATGTAGAATTAGAAACAATCATTAGCAGGATAAAGAATGAGGATATTAATTTGCAGCCAAATTTTCAAAGAGGAGAAGTCTGGAGTGAAAATAAAAAGAAAAAACTAATTGATTCGATTTTGAGAGGCTGGAAAATTCCACCAATTCATATGATCTTAGGGAACAATAATATTGATGAAGTATTGGATGGGCAACAACGATTGGCTTCTATTAGAGAATTTTTTAATAATAAAATTAGAATCGATGGCAATATTCAACCTAGAGATGAGGAGATTTTGAAACTTGATGGCTTACTTTATGAAGAATTACCAATTGAAATTCAAAGAAAATTGAGAAGATATTCTATTACTTTGATTAGGCTAAGTGATTATAAAGCTGAAGAACCTGCAGAACTATTTTATAGACTTAACCAACCAGCTACATTAACGGCAGCAGAGCAGAGAAACGCATATATAGGGGAAACAAGAAATCAAATTAAAAGATTAGTAGAAGAATTTGAATC
>CAQBGY010000044.1:0-5084 GCA_948759685.1 uncultured Eubacterium sp. | reverse complement strand
TACTAAAGAGACTGTTGGATTCTCCAATTCAAGATTAGCATACGATGAAATTATATCTAAGTTTGCCTATATGATTGAAATAAACACTTTAAGAAAGAAAGTAACAGCAGGAGATATCTCAAAAAAGTATAGAGAATCAATCCCTTATTCGAATGAGACTATTGAAGTAGTGCGTAAAGCGTTAAAAACTTATATTGAGTGTATGAAAAAAATAAAGGCTAATTATGACTATTGCCCTAAACATAGTAAGGCAACACTTGTAAGTTGGCTTATATATGTTACAAAAAATGATAGAAATATAGAAGAAATAGAAACGGTAATGTATCGGTTTGAGTCTACAAGAGATTATTTAAAAGGTAAAATTGTAGAAAAAAAACAATTTGATGATTACGGTTTTTTTACCAAACGTATGATAGAGAAATATATGTTTACTGATACTATGATGAACATTTATAATCAAAGAGCAAGTATGGGGAGCACAGATGCATTGTCTGTGATTTATAGAGATATTATATTAAGTATTTTTACTGATATGTTATTCAATGAGAAAGGAATGCTTTTGTTAGAAACAATAGAGAATTTTACGCAACTTCAAAATATGAATTCGGTTCTAGATGAAATAAATAATAATCATTCATGGGGTGATAGGATAAAATGAGAGAAGCAAAGGCAAAAGATTATTGGAGAAAAATACCAAAATATGAGTATAAGAGTTATTTATCTCAAATTGATATACATGGATATAATAACTTGGGGAAGTTAGAATTAGGAAAAGGTATACAAGTAATTTGTGGGTTGAACGGGGCTGGAAAATCTACGACAATATTAGCAATCAAAAATTTATTAGGAATTCCGCTAGAAAAGCAAGATAAAATAAAAATAAAAAATGCATATGTTACAGGTCAGGTATATTATAAAGGAAATAGATACGAATGTGATAACGAGTCGAAACAATTAGTTAGCCAAGCAGAGTGTGAGGAAGGTGTTGGTTTCCTTGAGTATTTAAATATTATTACAATATTTAGGGTTATATGGAAGCAAGAGCATTTAGATGAATTATTGGAACAAAATGAAATAATTGATTTTCAAACTCAAGACATACAACAATTAAACTATCTGACAGGAAGAAATTACACAAAAATCTCACTAATTGAAGTTGAAGATGTTGAGATTGAAGATGCTGAAACCATAGAAACGTTTCCATTTTTTATTGTAGAAGAAGGCAGTGTTACTTATGACACACGAAAAATGGGAACAGGTGAGTATTGTCTGTTTTATATGTATTGGTATATCAATAAGCAGGAGAGTCAATCAATTATTTTAATAGAAGAGCCTGAATCTTTTGTTGCTATAAAATCGCAAAAAAACTTTATGAATTTTGTTGCCCAACAATCTGTTGAGAAAGGAATAAGTTTTGTAATTTCTACACATTCGCCATATATTTTAGAAAATGTCGAAAATGATAATATACATATAATAAGTAGATTACTTGGGGATGCTGTAATAAAAAGACCAAGTATGTATGGCGCAAATGTTATTTTAGGAGTAGAGGATGAAATACGTGGGACATTCTTAGTTGAAGATATGTTGGCAAAGGAATTCTTGGAAGTGATTTTTGAAAAGGAAAGAATGGTGTTTTTGCGAAAATACAATATTGAAGTTGCCAAGGATTCAAGCCATATTACATCAATTATGGAAAAAGATGTTCTTCAGAAGATAAAATATAAAATTATTGGAGTTTACGATGGTGATCAAAAAGAAGAAAAATTTAATAATAATAGACTGCAATATATATTTCTTCCTTTAGTAAAAGATGTTGAAACAGATATGAAAAGTTTACTTATATCAGAAGGTGCTTATGTAAAAATTGCTCAATTATTAGGAAAAAGAAGCGAAGATGTTTTCGAGGCATTAAGTGGAATTGCAGGATTAAATCATCATGATTGGTGGGATGAGTTATGTACGATGCTTGGAGTAAACACACATGTAATGTTGTATGCGCTGTATGATATATGGAAGGAAAAAAACCAAAATGAAATACAAGCATTTATTAATGACTTAGATAGTAAAGTTTTGGAGGAATAGATTATTGAAAAAATCTAATTCATGATATGATTTAGCAGATAAATATAAAAACAAAAAATAAAAGAAAAAATATAGGTTGGGTGGTAGCGTAATGCCATATTTTGAATATAGCAAGTCTATAAAAGATGTTGAATATTACGAAATTTTAGAAATGCTCATGGAGCGTTGGGAATTTGAAATTGTTGAGTTTAAGGAAGCTAAGGGCGGCTATGATACAGATAAAATTGGAAGATATTTTTCTGCAATAAGTAATGAAGCAAACTTACGTCAACAGCAATATGGATGGCTTGTTTTTGGAGTTGGAGAGCAGAACAAGACAAAACAGGTAGTAGGAACCTCATTTAAAAAGGGGGATAAAAGTCTGCTTGAACGTTTCAAATATGAGATTTCCAGAGATACTGCCAATGGAATGACATTTTATGATATTATTGAAATATTCCCTATTGTAAATGGCAAAGAATACCGAGTGCTTATGTTCAAAATTCCGGCAGCAGCAACAGGAATACCAACAGACTGGAAAACAAATTACTATGAACGAGCAGGGGAAAGCCTTGTTGCATTGAAACAGTATAAGATAGATGCAATCCGTTCACAGGAGCGTAAAGATTGGTCAAAACAGGTATTAGAAAAGGCAACAATAGAGCACTTGGATAAGACTGCAATAGATTTGGCAAGAGAAAAATATAAAGAAAAAATGAATCAGAAGCATATTTCGGCAGAAGTGGATGCTATGAGTGATGAGCAGTTTCTTACAAAGATTAAGCTTATGATAGATGGCAAAATTACACAAGCAGGAATGCTTCTGTTGGGGAATTCGGATTTTGATTATATGTTTCAGACTGCGCCGAGCATTATGTGGAGGTTGTATGGCGCGGATGGAATGGATAAAGATTATGCAATTTTTAAGATTCCATTTATCAATGTAGTGGATAAAGTGTTTGCGAAAGTACGAAATCTGACTTACCGATATATGCCTAATCAGTTGACGCTGTTTCCGATGGAAACAGAGCAATATAATAGCTGGCTAATTCGGGAGTTGCTTAACAACTGTATTGCGCATACGAATTATCAGTTAGGTGGAAGGATTTATGTGAATGAATTTGAGGACAAAATTAAATTTACGAATCCGGGTGACTTTATTCCACAGAAAATAGAGAACGTGTTGGAAGTAAGTTACAGTCCGCCATTTTATAGAAATAAACTTTTAGCAGATTCTATGATGGCATTTCATATGATTGATACCGCAACATTGGGAATCCGCCGAGCATATAATATTCAAAAGGCGAAGTATTTTCCACTGCCGGACTACAATGTATCTTCGGGTGCACAGGTTGAAGTGACAGTATATGGTAAAACCTTGAATGATAATTATATGCACATATTGTATGATCATCAGGATTTAGATTTACAGACAGTGTTTTTGCTTGATAGGGTCCAAAAAGGCTTGTCGATAGAAAAAGAGGATGTAGACAAACTGCGGGCATTGAAACTGGTAGAAGGCAGGATAACAAGTTTATATTTATCGGCATCAGCGGCTAAGAGCATTGATGAGAGTACAAACTATATTAAAAATAAGGGGTTTGATGATAAGTATTATAAGGATTTAATTGTTGAATATCTGAAACAGTATAAAAAAGCCAAAAAGAAGGATATTCGGGAATTGTTATGGGATAAGCTGCCAAATGTGTTGAGTGATGCCCAAAAAGAAAATAAAATCCGAAATATGCTTACAGCGCTGAGAAAACAAGGCATTATTGATACTGACTCAGAAAACCAGCAAAAATCTAATTGGATATTAAAGTGAGATCTTGTTTTAAAATTGTAATTTAAACAAGGTTTATCCAAGATTTAAACAAGAACTATTCAAGGTGGCGATTTATATAGAAATAGAATGGTCAGAATCAATTGGCTGTGAGATATGAGACTTTGGCTGATGAATGAGAAGTTGAGTTTATTTTCAATGGAATTAGATCGTTTTGGGACTTACTTTCAGAGCTTGGACTAAATTGGACTTGTTTTGGACTAAAGTTGAGCTAAATCTTGGACTAAGTTAATGTATTATTCCTTGCAATAAGTCAAAGAATAGTTGGTTAAATATTTTGTAATAAGGGTGTAGTTTAAACAAGGTTTATCCAAGATTTAAACAAGAATTATCCGAGATGAGTAGCTTATGCTAAAACGATCAAGACGGAATCAGCAATTGATAAGGTCAAAATTGTGTTTGTCTACGGAAGTTTTGAGCATATAGGGGTAAATGATATTATATAGAATGTTGCTGATGGATAATATAAAAAGGATGAAGGTGTATTTGTATGGTTTTAACAGATGAGGAAGCGGAACAATTTTATGATCTATGGATATCTCTATTGGATTTTGTAAATCAAAAATATAAGCTGATAAAAGAGCTTTATGGGATGACATCACCTAAAGGTTTGCCGCTAAAATCAGTAGCGTTTATATCTTCTAAATTATGGGAAGATAAAGATATAATTGATGAATTTGTGCTGTCAGGCTTTAAAAAGATGGATGAAGAAGAGATAGCTATTGTCAGTAGTTGGAAGAGAGCAATACATGGGAAATTTATAGTGGATAGACATTTAAGAAAAGGATCTGTGTTGATTTCTGTTGATAACAATGAGGTATATGTTGTGAAAGGAATTTACTCTTCGTGGAAAGAAATACTGGGAGGTTATCCCATGCCGCAGATCGTGGAAGCTACATTGATGCCATTCAGGGATGTTATTATTCATGACGGAATCGTTGCCCCGTATGGTGTGTGTTTGGGCAGAAATATGTCCGAACAGTCCAAACAGACCTATTTGGAAGCAAAATCAAATGGTAATCTACACTATGACTTATGAATGGACAATTGCATAGCAGGAAATAAAAAGATTAAAAGTGGCGGGAGAACAGCATGGATAAAACAGATGCAAAGATAGCAATGGAGTAAGCGTCAAATCGCTCGCCCTCAGTTAAAATGAAGCGTCGCTTAGTTGCGA
>CAQBGY010000043.1 GCA_948759685.1 uncultured Eubacterium sp. | reverse complement strand
CTCTATGAAAAAGGGGTTCATATGGAGTCCAAGCCCTTTGCGCTGGGTGTAAGGATAGAGCACAAACAAACTATGATAAATAAAAGTCAATACGGCTTTGAAGATGACCGCTTGGGTGCCGCAAGTTATAAACTTACATACAAAACAAGTAAAAACAGAGGCGTATATTCCTTCTGCATGTGTCCCGGAGGATATGTCGTAGATTCTTCTTCAGAAGACTATGGAAAAGTAGTGAACGGCATGAGTTATTCGAAAAGAGACGGATGTAATGCGAATAGTGCCATTGTAGTAACTGTTACACCGGATGATTTTTCGAATCATCATCCATTATCAGGAATTGCTTATCAAAGAGAACTGGAAAATAGGGCTTATGAACAGGGAGAGGGAAAGATACCTGTACAGTTATATTGTGATTTCAAAAATAATATACCCACAACAAAACTGGGAAACATTGTTCCGCAAATCAAAGGAAAATATAAACTAACAAATTTAAATACAATTTTCCCAAATTATATCATAGAGGCCTTAATTGAAGGAATTGATTATTTCGGTAAGAAAATCGACGGATTTAGCAACGAAGATGTGGTATTATCAGCAGTAGAAACCAGAACTTCTTCTCCGGTAAGAATTGTCCGTAATGATAATTTCGAAACAAATATTGCCGGATTGATACCGGCAGGAGAAGGCGCCGGATATGCCGGAGGTATTACCTCAGCAGCAATTGACGGAATGAAAGTGTTCGAACAGATTGCAAAAACATTTAAGACACAGAAAGAATTGTTATAAAATAATGACTTTTTACTCATTTTGTAGTATTATATAAAGATGTATCCATATGCTTTTGTACAATGAAACAAGATGCGGATGATACAATTATTAATTAAGGAGAGCATTATGAATATTCGTTTTTTAGCACAATCAGAATATTTCAACGGTCTGCATTTAAAAGATGATATTATTCTTGAAAAAGAATATGAACAGGGACCTTTTACAAATTTACCAAAGGTTCGCTATTATTTATATTATCTTGAAGAAAATGTAAGAAAAGAAGTGATGCCTTATTCTGATAAAGTGGATATTTTTAATATTACTGACTGCCAGAATGAATCTGAATATTTATATTTCACGGAATATATTGATATGCATGATGGGACTTATTCATTTGGAATTATCCGATATAATATCACGGACCATACTCATACGAAAATTATATCCCTGAAAGACAATATCAATTTATATCCAAATAACAAACAAATTAAGATATTTATTTTAGATGATGCGAATCTGATTATTCAGCGTGCCCTTCCAAAGGTAAGTGAAAACGGAAAACTCAAAGAATTTTTTGATTTTTCACTGATATTATTTAATTTTATAAAAAATAAACAGTTAGTAATTCAGGATGAAAACTTAGTCCGCAATGGTATTGAATTTATTCTGCCTTACAACGAGAAAAGCTGTATCATGAAAACAGGTTATTCTGTATTTCAAAATAACAGGCATGCCAATTTGACAAAAGAGGAAGCCGCTGTAGAATCACTGTTTGTATTAAATATACAACAGTTTATCAGCGATTTGCAGTTAGACCAGCCAAATCTTGTTATGAATGCAGTTGACCAGTCTTACTATGACACGACTGTTATCAATGCAAAAATCATAGAGAACTTCCTGATTTATTCAAAGTTTAATTACGAGGATAATGATGAAAATATTATTTTCTATGATATTGAGACAAAGGAAATTTATACATGTATTAATAAAACAACGACAGGAGAATATCTGCTGAAGAATGCAACGGTAATTGAGGACACACCGTATATGATTATGAAAAAATCTACCGGAACACAGTTTTTCAATTTGATTTCCAATGAAATTGACGCTACATATCCGGAAGAATTTGATGTGCGGTTTGTGAATAACAACACGGTCATTTCTACATCTGTCGAGAAACCGATTTTTGGCAAGGAATATCCAGTTGTATGCATTCACAAATTTCCACATAAAAAAACAATATTGCAGGAGAGAGGAGAATATATCGGCTCTGTATCATCAGACAGAGAAACATCCTATATATTTTTGAAATAATGAACGAGAAAAAAATAAAACGTATTAATGAACTATATAAAAAATCAAAAACGACAGGGTTGACTGAGACAGAATTAGAAGAACAGAAGACTCTTAGAACAGAATATCGTATGGCTATGCTGAATAGTCTTTCTGCCTCTCTTGACAATGTGAGCATCAAGAACCCTGATGGTTCTATAACAAAAGTAAAACCAAAACGTGAAAATTAATATGAATATCAAAGAGTATAAAGATTATCTTCGAAAAGAAATAAAGCAAAAAAGAATGCTTATGACCAGAGAAGAAGTAATAGAAAAAAGTAATATTATCTGTCAGAAAATTGTAAATCATAAAACATACAAAGATAGTGAATGCATTTACTGTTATTATCCTGTTCAAAATGAAGTAGATATTCTGCCAGTAATGATTCATGCATTAAATAATGGAAAAATCATTGCCCTGCCAAAAGTAATCAATAAACAGGGCGAAATGGTTTTTGCTGAAATTGATAATTTAGATAATCTGAAAACAGGTCATTTTAACATTCCAGAACCAATAACTACTGTGCAGGCGAGAAAAGCTGATCTCGTTTTGGTTCCCGGAGTGGTTTTTTCAAGTAAGGGGAAAAGAATCGGACAGGCAGGAGGATTCTATGATCGTTTCTTAGAAAATAATCATCCCTATACAATTGGTGTGGCATATGATTTTCAGATGATGAATGATATAAAAACACAGCCTCATGACATTGATGTATGTGAGGTTATCAGTAATATTTAGGAGAATACTATGAGTTTTACAAATGAAACTGAAAAACAACAATTTTATATGGACAAGTGCAGAGAAATTGTAAAAAACAAAGAGCAGGCGCTTGGCAGAAAACTGACAGCATGTGTGGTTACTTTTGGCTGTCAGATGAATTTTAAAGATTCTGAAAAATTAATGGGGATTTTAGCAGAGATTGGTTATGAAGAAACAGATGATGAACATGCTGATCTCGTTTTATATAACACATGTACGGTCAGGGAAAACGCCAATCTGAAAATATATGGAAGACTGGGGTATCTTTCAAAAATCAAACAAAAAAATCCGGAAATGATTATCGGGCTTTGTGGCTGTATGATGCAGGAAGAACATGTCGTAGAAAAATTAAATAAAAGTTATCGGTTTGTCGATATTATTTTTGGAACGCATAATGTATTTTTACTGGCAGAACTGTTATATGAAAGATTCATCAGCGGACATAAGATAGAAGATATCTGGGATGGTACAACAGAAATTGTGGAAGACCTTCCAAGTGTCAGAAAATACAGTTTCAAATCCGGTGTAAATATCATGTATGGCTGCAACAATTTCTGCAGTTACTGTATTGTTCCTTATGTGAGGGGAAGAGAGCGAAGCAGAAATCCGGAAGATATTATTTCCGAAATCAAAGAACTGGTGAGTAATGGTGTCGTAGAAGTTATGCTTTTAGGACAGAATGTGAATTCATACGGAAAAACATTGGACAATCCTATTTCTTTTGCACAGTTATTAGAACGAATTGAAGATATTGACGGATTAAAGCGCATTCGATTCATGACTTCCCATCCAAAGGATTTATCCGATGAATTAATCGAAGTGATGGCAAAATCCAAAAAGATATGTAAACAGATGCATTTACCTCTGCAGTCGGGAAGTTCCAGATTGTTAGAGATTATGAACAGACATTACAATAAAGAACAGTATTTAGTATTGGTTGAAAAGTTAAGAAAAGCAATTCCTGATATTGGAATTACAACAGATATTATTGTTGGATTTCCGGGAGAAACAGAAGAAGATTTTCTTGAAACACTAGATGTTGTAAAGAAAGCACGTTACGACTCAGCTTTTACATTTATTTATTCGAAACGTTCCGGAACACCTGCAGCAAAGATGCCTGATCAGGTTCCAGAAGATGTAGTTAAGGATAGATTTGACAGACTGCTCAGTGTGATTAACGAAATTTCCAGAGAAAAAACAGCTGTCCTAGAGGGAACTACACAGGAAGTTTTAATTGAAGAAGAAAACAAGAAAATAGAAGGTTATGTTTCCGGAAGATTAAGTAACAATTCTGTTGTTCATTTTAAAGCTTCAAAAGATGATATTGGAAAGATTGTTCATGTTTATCTGAAAGAAGCAAAAGGATTTTATTACATGGGAGAAATGGTGGAATAAAAATGAGTTTACCGCAAATGATGCAGGATGTATGGGAGAATCATTTTGATGCCCTTACACCGATGATGAAAAATTATTTAGATACAAAAAAGAAACATGATGACTGTATTATTTTTTATAGACTGGGCGATTTTTATGAGATGTTCTTTGATGATGCATTAGAAGCCTCAAAAGTTATGGAAATCACATTGACAGGTAAAAGCTGCGGTCTTGACGAGAGGGCACCTATGTGTGGTGTTCCTTATCATGCAGTCGATACATATATTAACAAATTAGTTACCAGAGGATATAAGGTATGTATTGTAGAGCAGGCTGAAGACCCGGCAGAAGCAAAGGGACTCGTAAGAAGAGAGGTTGCAAGAATCGTAACTCCAGGTACTAACTTAAATACCAATGCGATAGAAGAAGGGAAAAACAACTATCTGATGTCCATCGCTTATATCGGAGGAAAGTTTGGCATTTCGATTGCTGATGTTACTACCGGTGACTATTATGTTACAGAAGTGTATTCGGAGAGAAATGTCGTAGATGAAATCAATAAGTTTATGCCAAGCGAAATCATATGTAATCATGCTTTTTTAATGTGTGGTATGGATATTGATGATATCAAAAACAGATTATCTATTTCTGTTTTTGAGTTAGAGGAATGGTATTTTGATGAAGATAACTGCAGTGAAGTATTAAAAGACCATTTTGGAATTATCGACCTGGCAGGTCTCGGTATTTCTGAGATGTCTCTTGCAGTGATTGCTTCCGGTTCTTTATTGAAATATCTCTATGAGACACAGAAAAACTCTTTATCACATCTATCCAAATTAGTTCCGTACTCGACGAGTACATTTATGATTCTGGATACTTCTACCAGACGGAATCTGGAATTGTGTGAGACTTTGAGAGAAAAGCAGAAGAGGGGTTCTTTATTATGGGTGCTTGATAAAACAAAAACGGCTATGGGTGCGAGAACGCTCCGTGGCTACATTGAACAGCCTCTGATTTCCAAAGAGGAAATTACGAATAGACAAAAGGTGATAGAGGAATTAAACAAATCAATTATTACAAGAGATGAACTGAGAGAATATCTGTCTCCAATTTATGATTTAGAGAGACTTTTAAGTAAAATTTCTTATAAATCAGCAAATCCAAGAGATTTAATTGCTTTTAAAACTTCATTGGAAATGCTGCCACATATTAAGAATATTATCAGTGATTTTAAATCACCTTTATTTATAGAATTATATAATCAGTTAGATACTTTAGAGGATATTTCTTCTTTAATCAGGGAATCTATTACAGACGATCCACCGATTAATATTAAAGAAGGAAGCATTATCCGTACAGGATTTCATGAAGAAATTGACAGGCTTCGTGCAGCAAAAACCGAAGGGAAAGGCTGGCTTGCAGATTTAGAAGCAGAAGAAAAAGAGAAGACAGGAATCAATAAGTTAAAAATAAAGTTTAACAAAGTTTTTGGGTATTATATAGAGGTATCAAACTCTTTTAAAGATTTAGTTCCTGATTATTATGTTAGAAAACAGACATTGACAAATGCCGAAAGATTTACGACAGACAAATTAAAAGAACTGGAAGAAGTGATTGTAGGTGCTGAGGATAAACTCTTTTCTCTGGAATATAACATCTTCACTTCTGTGAGAGATGAAATTTTCCGTCAGATTAACAGAATCCAAATGACAGCAAAAGCAATTGCTAAAATTGATGTCTTTGCATCTTTAGCTTATGTGGCAGAACGTAATCATTATGTAAAACCGAAAATTAATGAAAAAGGGCTGATAGACATTAAAGATGGCAGGCATCCTGTTGTTGAGAAGATGATGCCAGATAATATGTTTATTTCAAATAATACATACTTAGACGTAAATAAAAACCGGCTGTCTATTATTACCGGTCCGAATATGGCAGGTAAGTCCACTTATATGAGACAGACTGCATTAATCGTACTGATGGCACAGATTGGTTCTTATGTTCCTGCAAAAGAGGCAAACATATCTATCTGTGACAAAATTTTCACACGTGTAGGTGCATCTGATGACTTGGCAAGTGGACAAAGTACCTTTATGGTGGAAATGACAGAAGTTGCAAATATTCTGAGAAACGCCACGGCTGACAGTTTGTTAATCTTAGATGAAATCGGTCGTGGGACAAGCACCTTTGACGGACTGAGTATTGCCTGGGCAGTGGTAGAACATATCTGCGATAAAAAGATTTTAGGTGCAAAGACATTGTTTGCTACCCATTATCATGAACTGACAGAGTTAGAAGGCACACTTCCCGGTGTAAACAATTACTGCATCAGCGTAAAAGAACAGGGGGATGATATTGTATTCCTGAGAAAAATTATTAAAGGCGGTGCAGACCAGAGTTATGGTATTCAGGTGGCAAAGTTAGCAGGTGTTCCTGAAAGTGTACTAAACAGGGCAAAAGAGCTGGTAGTTGAACTGAGTAATGCAGACATTACTACAAGAGCAAAAGATATTGCTGCCGGATTACAGCTGGGAAGTAATGTTTTACCCGGAATGAATGATGATTTAGAGGCACATCAGATGACATTATTTGCTGCAATGAATGAAAATGCAATTATCAGTGAAATTGAAGAATTAAATTTAGGTGAAATGACACCAATTGATGGATTAAACTATTTATACAAATTACAGAACCAATTAAAAAACCGTTGGTAAAATAAAGGAAGACTATGGGTAATATAAGAGAACTGGATCAAAGCACAATTAATCAAATAGCGGCAGGAGAAGTTGTTGAAAGACCTTCATCAATTGTAAAAGAGTTGATGGAAAATTCTATTGATGCAGGTGCGACAATGATTTCTATCGAAATTGAAGAAGGCGGAACGAAATCTATCCGTATTACAGACAATGGAAAAGGCATCGAAAAAGATGATGTCCGCATTGCCTTTCTGCGCCATACGACAAGTAAAATCAAAACTGCACTGGATCTTTTAAGCGTTTCTTCTTTGGGATTCCGTGGTGAAGCATTATCCAGTATCGCCGCTGTATGTCAGGTAGAGTTATTAACCAGAACATCTTCAAATATGGAAGGAATCCGTTACCGTATCGAAAGCGGAAAAGAAGTGGGATATGAAGAGATTGGTATTCCTGTAGGTACTACGTTCATTATTAATAATATTTTTTTCAATACCCCTGCCAGACGTAAGTTCTTACGGACTGCCCAAACAGAATCAGGATATGTTTCTGATATTGTGGAGAAAATTGCTCTTTCTCATCCGGAGATTTCCATCAGCTTTAAAAGTAATGGAAAAGTGAGGGTGCATACATCGGGAAATGGCAGTCTAAAAGATGTTATCTATAGCATTTATGGAAAAGAAATTACTGAAAATATTATTGAAATCAATGAACACAATGATTTTATGACGATTACAGGTTATATTGGAAAAGCGATTGTTTCCAAAGGAAACAGAACTTTTGAGAATTATTTTATTAATGGCAGATATATTAAAAGTAACATTATTTCCAAAGCGATAGAAGATGGATATAAATTCATATTAATGCAGCACAAATATCCATTTACTGTACTGAACTTTGAAATCAATCCGGAATTTTTAGATGTTAATGTACATCCGTCTAAAATGGAACTTCGTTTTAGAAAATCTGAGAAAATTTATCCGATGATTTCAGAATGTATCAATGATACATTAATTGAGAAACCAAATATTATAGATGTAAAATTAGAAAAAGAATCTGAGAAAAGAGCAAATATAAAATATATGCCGGAGCCTTTTGAAACCAAAAGGCAGCATATCTTAGGTGATACAGACGATAGCGATCATGTTGTACGGGAAGAAACAATTTACAATAAACCATCTGTTACCCCTTCCGTAATGAAAGAAACAAACAAATATAATGTTCAAAATCTGCCAGAGGTTTCACAGAATGATACCTTGAAGACGGATGAGAAAGTATCAGCTCCCCTTCAGCAGGAAGTGACAGATGTATATGAAAACTTTTTAAGTGATATTGCAAAACCGAAACATAATATTATCGGACAGGTTTTTGATACTTACTGGATTGTACAGTATAACGAAAAAATGTATATTATTGACCAGCATGCTGCTCATGAGAAGGTCATGTTTGAATCACTCATGGAAAAACGCAAAACCGGACAGATTCATACACAGATGATAAGCCCGCCGATTATTTTAAATCTCTCTATGAATGAAGCAGATTTAATTCAGCGGTATTTACAGAATTTTAAAGAAATCGGTTTTGAAATTGAACCTTTTGGTGGACAGGATTTTGCAGTAAGAGGTGTTCCAACTGATCTTTATACTTTAGATAGTCAGGAAGTTTTAATGGAGATTATTGATAACCTTTCCAATGAAAGTGCGAAAATGTCACCGGATATCCTGACAGATAAAATAGCTTCAATGTCCTGCAAGGCTGCTGTAAAAGGAAATAACAGAATGTCTTTTAGAGAAGCCGATGAACTGATTACACAGTTATTATCTTTAGAGAACCCTTATAACTGTCCTCATGGAAGACCAACAATTATCTCCATGAGTAAATATGAATTAGAGAAGAAATTCAAGAGAATTATTTAGGAGTTTTTATGAACGAATTAGTTATCCTGACCGGTCCTACAGCCGTTGGAAAAACTGAACTTTCCATTGCATTGGCAAAACGAATTCATGGTGAAATCATTAGTGCTGATTCTATTCAGGTATATAAAAGAATGAATATCGGCTCTGCCAAAATCACGAAAGAGGAAATGCAGGGAGTAAAGCACTATCTGATTGATGTTTTAGATCCTAAAGATGCATTTAACGTCCATATATTTCAGAAGATGGCAAAAGAGGCCGTTTCAGAGATTCAAAACAAAGGGAAAATTCCAATCATCGTAGGAGGAACCGGGTTTTATATTCAGGCTCTTTTATATGATATTCATTTTGATGAGACCGATAATGAACATGAATACCGCAAACAATTAGAACAGATAGCATCTGACAAAGGTAATGAATATCTGTATCAGATGTTAAAAGAAATCGACCCGCTTTCCGCAGAGGAGATACATTTTAATAATACTAAGCGTGTAATCCGTGCATTAGAATATTATCATGATACCGGCAAAACGATTTCCAGTCACAATTATGAACAGCGGGGAAATCAGTCTCCATATAATTTTGCCTATTTTGTTTTGAATGATAAAAGAGAACTTCTTTACCAGAGAATCGAAGAGCGTGTAGAGATCATGTTAAAGAACGGACTGATAGAAGAAGTAAAAGAACTTCTTGCCCACGGATGTGATGCAGATATGGTTTCCATGCAGGGGATTGGATATAAAGAAGTAGTAAACCATCTTGAAAACAATATATCGCTGGAAGATACTGCTGAATTGATTAAAAAGAACACAAGGCACTTTGCCAAAAGACAGCTTACATGGTTTCGTAGAGAAAAAGATGTATGTATGATAAACATTGATGATTTTGAATATAATCAGGAAAAAATATTAGCAGAAATGCTTATGAATTTGAAAAAAAGAAACATAATAAAGGATGAGATATGAGTGAATTAAAAGATATGTACAGACAGATGGGAATTGATGAAAAAGTTTTAGAAATTTCAGATAAAATCATTTCTGATTTGTCACAAAGATTTCAAGAAATAGACAAAATTGCAGAGTACAATCAATTAAAGGTAATGTCTGCATTCCATAAAAATAAAGTAACGGAAGCACATTTTGCCCCAACGACAGGATATGGGTATAATGATTTAGGACGTGATACTCTTGAAAAAGTATACGCAGATGTTTTTCATACGGAAGATGCATTGGTCAGACCACAGATAACCTGTGGAACGCATGCACTTGGCATTGCTTTATCAGCAAACTTGCGTCCCGGAGATCAATTGATGTACATAAGCGGAAAACCATATGATACGTTAGAAGAGGTTATTGGTATCAGACCATCTACGGGAAGCCTTGCAGAATATGGCATTACATATGACCAGGTTGATTTATTGGATAATGGTGATTTTGATTATGATGGAATCAAATCAAAACTGGGTGGTGTCACTATGGTCGGAATCCAACGTTCCAAAGGATATGCTACAAGACCTACTTTATCTGTAGAAAAAATCGGTCAGGTGACCTCTTTTATAAAAGAAATCAACCCGGATATTATTGTTATGGTTGATAACTGCTATGGAGAATTTGTTGAGACAAGAGAGCCTTCTGATGTTGGTGTAGATATGATTGTCGGTTCTCTTATCAAGAATCCGGGAGGAGGTCTTGCACCAATTGGCGGATATATCTGCGGAACAAAAAAATGTGTAAAGAATTGTGCTCACCGTCTTACCACACCGGGACTTGGAAAAGAAGTTGGTGCCAACCTCGGCGTAATGAGTTTACTGTATCAAGGATTGTTTTTAGCACCGACTGTTGTATCAGGAGCATTAAAAGGTGCAATCTTTGCGGCAAATTTGTTTGAACAGTTTGATTTTAAGGTTATTCCTGATGGCAGGGAAAGCAGGCATGATATTATTCAGGCAATTGAGTTTGGAAATCCCGATTGTGTCATTGCTTTCTGCAAAGGAATTCAGGCAGCCGCACCGGTAGACAGTTATCTGACCCCTGAGCCTTGGGATATGCCCGGATATGATGCACCGGTCATTATGGCGGCAGGGGCATTTGTGTCAGGTTCTTCGATTGAGCTGAGTGCAGACGGTCCAATGAAACCTCCGTATGCAGTATATTTTCAGGGTGGATTAACATGGCAGCACGCAAAACTTGGTATTTTGAAAGCATTTCAGAATATGATAAATGACGAATTAATTACTATTTCGTAACATTTTGTTATTATTACCCTTTTATTGGAAAAAACATATACACATAAATTTTATTGTGCTACAATAGTTAAGATTAATATTTCTTCAATAAGTTTTTCCCTTTGTACTCGGAGAGAACAGAGATGGAGGAATATGAATATTATTGAAACTTTACCCAAAGAAGAAAGGCCTTATGAAAAGTGTCTCAAATATGGAACTGCAGCAATGACAGACATTGAACTGCTGGCAATTATTTTAAGGACAGGCACAAAAGGCTGCAATGTGAAAGATCTGGCAGTTAAACTATTAAAGAATGATGAAGGGACAATCAGTGTATTATCTCTTACGCATCTTTCTTTGGAAGAATTGTTAAAGATTAACGGTGTCGGAAAGGTGAAAGCCATCCAGATATTATGTGTGTTAGAACTGGCAAAACGTATATCAAAAACCAGTTTTAATAATACCACAAAATATAATACTGCTGAAATTATTGCCGGATATTATATGGAACAGTTAAGGCATTTAGAACAGGAAAATTTGTATGTAATGTTTCTTGATACAAAATGCAAATTAATTAAGGACAAGCTTATCAGTTCCGGAACAATCAATCAGTCACTTGTTTCTCCAAGGGAAATATTTGTAGAGGCACTTCGATGTAATTGTGTAAATATCATTTTGGTACATAATCATCCAAGTGGAGACCCAACCCCCAGCAGAGAAGATTTAAAAAGTACAGAAAGGGTAAAAAATGCAGGAAAGATTATAGGTATACGGTTGTTAGACCATATAATAATAGGGGATAATACTTATTGTAGTCTAAACGAATCCGGCCAAATATAAACCTAAAACGGAAAGGATATAATATGAGCAAAAGTGTTTATGGCATTGATTTTGGTACAAGCAATATTAAAATATACAACGGAATGACCAAAACAACTTTAAATGAAAAAAATATTATAGCTATAAAAAATAAAAATGAATTATTTGAAATCGGGGATGAAGCCTTTAAGATGTATGAAAAAGCCCCGGATAATATTAAAGTGATTTTTCCAATTAAGTTTGGAGTTATTGCAGATTTAAAAAGTATGAAAATGCTGTTTGAACAGTTTTTCAAAAAATTAACAGGACCCAGAGGCAGTAAAATGGGTCGGTTTTGTATTGCTGTTCCGGCAGATATCACAGAAGTTGAAAAGAGAGCTTTTTATGACGTTGTGGCAAAGTCAGACATAAAGGCAAGAGAAATTAAAATCGTAGAAAAACCTATCGCAGATGCTGTGGGGCTTGGAATTGACATGACCAGTTCCAGAGGAAATATGATTATCAATATAGGTGCTGATACTACAGAAATTTCTGTCATTTCCCATGGTGGAATTGTAGTAAGCAGAATTATTAAAATGGGTGGAAACCGCCTTGACCAGATGATATGTGATGCCGTAAAACGTAAGTATAATATTCTTATCGGTTTAAAGACTGCAGAACAGATCAAATGCAAATTATCTGATGCCATGTATGACGAAGATGAAGATTTAGAAGAAGAGTTATTATATGTATATGGCAGAAATGTGATTACCGGGCTTCCGTCAGAACGTGGTGTCTCAAAGGATACAATTTATGAAGCAATCAAACAGTTTTTTGATGATATCATTGAGTCCATTAAGAACTTATTGGAGAGAACACCTCCAGAACTGACTGCAGATATTATGGATATCGGGCTATACCTTACAGGGGCGTCTTCTGCAATTTCTAATCTGGACAAGCTGATTGCAAAGGAGACGGATTTAAAAGTAAATACAATTAAAAATCCCGGAGAATCCGTAATCAGAGGAATTTCAATGATTATGTCGGATTCTTCTTATAAGAAATTAATGTACGAGCCAAGAGAAAGTTCGTTTTAATATGCCATGAATTAATGTAACGAAAAGGTGAGTTAAATGAAAAGACCAAGTAAAATAAATATAAAACCAAAAATATTAATTTTTACACTGACTTTATTATGTATTGCAGTTCTTATTTTGTCAGTGGCAGTAAAAGATTTTTCTAAACCATTTAAATCTGTTGCCGGTATGATTGTAATTCCGCTACAGGAAGGTGCAAACAGCATGGGTGGATGGTTTACAGACAAATCTGATTTATTAAAATCAGTTAAAGAATTAAAAAAAGAAAATGACAAATTAAAATTACAGGTTGATGAACTTACAGAAGAAAATAGTTTATTGGCCCAGAATAAATACGAACTGACAAGACTTCGAAATATGTATCAGCTGGACAAAGATTATTCTTCTTTGAAAAAAATAGGTGCACGAGTTATCGGAAAAGATACAGGTAATTTTTTCAATATCTTTACCATTAATAAAGGTGCACGAGATGGTATTAAAGAAGACATGAATGTAATCAGTGACGGTGGACTTGTCGGAATTATCTATGATGTTGGAGAAAATTATTCAAAAGTACGCTCCATTATTGATGATGAGAGCAGTGTCAGTGTATCTTTTGCCAATACCTCGGATACCGGAATTGCCAGCGGTGACTTAAAGTTAATCGAAGATGGTGTTATGAATATTACTGAAATAGTAAAAGAAGCCAAAGTATCAGAAGGAGACATGGTTGTTACTTCACGGATCAGTAATAAATTCTTACCGGGAATTTTAGTAGGGTATGTAACAGAGGTTTCAAAAGATTCCAATGAATTAACACAATCCGGTAAGATTGTACCGGTTGTTGATTTTCAGCATATTGATGAAGTATTGGTAATAACAGAACTGAAAGAACAATTAAAAAAATAGAAGGAAGCTTCCATGAAACATAGAGTGATAAGAGTATTCATTACAGCATTAATAATTATAATATCTTTTGTACTACAAAGTGAACTTTCTTTAGCCAACTTTGAAATTGTTGCAACTCCAAATTTTTTGTTATTTACAACATGTATTTTTGGCTTTATGAAAGGATGTAATTACGGAAGTCTTACAGGACTTGTGTGTGGTCTGTTAGTTGACATCTTCTTTGGTGATGTTATCGGACTGTATGCACTGTTATACATGTATATAGGATTTTTCAGTGGCTTATTCAAAAAAATGTTCTATAGTGACCATGTATTTATGCCAATGGTATTAGTGTTTATCAGTGATTTTATATATAATGTGCTGTTATATGTTTTTCGGTTTTTACTTCGAAATAAACTTGACTTTTCATTTTATTTTGAAAAAATCATTTTACCGGAAATGATAATTACTACTTTCGTAGCTTTTATATTATATAAACTATTTTATATTTTAAATGAAAAAATATTAACAATAAAACAGGAGAATACATTAAGTTTTGATAAGTGATTTTTTATATACGGTTTTAAAAACAATTAAATCAAGAATATTTATCGTAAGCCTGATATTAATAGGTTTATTTTCTGTACTTGTATATAGAATATTTGATTTACAGATTGTCAACGAAAACTATTACATGAGTACATATATTCAAAAAGCTGAAAAAACAGTTTATTCCTCTGGAACAAGGGGAAAAATATTAGATGTTAATGGAAAGGTTCTGGCTCACGATGAATTGGCTTATACAATTAAAATTGAAGATAAAATAGAAAGTTCTAATGAAAAGAATAACATACTGAACGCTATTGTTTACAAAGCTATTAATGTCATTGAAAGTCATGGCGATAAAGTGATTGTCGATTTCCCGATTTCTTTGAATAACGACGGAAAATGGGAAGCAAATTATACATCTGATGCCTCAAAAAAATTATTTTTGACGAATATATTTGGCAAAGAATTAAAAAGAAATAATAGGGATTATTCCAATGCTTCTGCCGGAGAAATAATTTATTATTTAAAAAATGATTTATTCGAAGTAGAACAGGAATGTAGTGATGAACTGCTCTTAAAAATACTTGCAGTTCGCTATAATGTCTATGCTATTTCCTCGCAAAAATATTTAGGCGTCACTATCGCAAAAGAAGTATCTAATGAAACGGTTGTTGCAGTTTACGAAAATGAAGCTGATTTAACAGGTGTTACAGTAGAAGAACAGACAATCAGAAAATATACAATGAGTAAATATTTTGCACCGATTATAGGCTATACAGGAACAATTTCGGATTCCGAGCTGGAAGATTATAAAGAAAAGGGAAAGAAGTATATTGCAACGGATATTGTCGGTAAATCAGGTTTAGAAGCTTCCATGGAAGAATATCTTCAGGGAAAAAGAGGCGAAGAAAAGATTTTTGTAGATAATACCGGAAAAGTTCTGAGTACTATTTCCAAGAAAAACTCTGCAGCCGGCAATGACGTTTATTTAACGATTGATTCAAAACTTCAAAAAGCTGTTTACACAATGCTTGAAAAACGAATTGCGGCAATTCTGATTTCTGAAATTGTTAATTATGACGTAGATGAGAAAAATCAAACGGATGAAAAGTTACACTATGTTTCAGCAAAAAAAGTTTATTCCCAGTTAGTAACAAACAATGTTGTCAGTCTGAAAAATTTATCCGGTAAAAAAAGTACAAGCAATGAGCGTAACTTAAATGAAAAATATAAAAAAGCAGTGACGGAAGCTGTAAGTAAGATTAGTACTGAATTAAATTCTAATGGAACAAAATATAATGACTTTAATGATGAGTACCAGGAATATTGTGATTATATTTATGATTTACTGAAAAATGACGGTATACTGCTTTCATCCTCTATTAATATAGAAGATGAAACATATCTCAAATATGTCGATGGTGAATTAAGTCTTAATGATTTCATAAAGCATGCCATCAAGATGAACTGGATAAATCTTGACAATTTAGAAGTAGAAGATGCTTACCTTTCTACCGGTGAAACTTATAATCTGATAAGAAAACATATTATAAAAGATATCAAAAAAAATACTTCTTTTGGAAAACTGGTTGTAAAATATAGAATTTTTGATTCTACGATATCAGGAAGCCAGATTTGTATGCTGCTTTATGATCAGGGGATTTTAGAAAAAGATGAGAGAACATACAATCTTTTATCAACGCATGATTCCTACCAGACATATCAGTTTCTTATAAAGCAGATAAAAACTTTAAAAATAACACCGGCTCAGATTGCTTTAGACCCATGCTCCGGCTCTGTTGTTATGACAGATCCAAACACCGGAAATGTAAGAGCGATGGTAACTTATCCAAGTTATGATAATAATATGCCCTCAGGAACCGTCGATCCGGAATATTG
>CAQBGY010000042.1 GCA_948759685.1 uncultured Eubacterium sp. | reverse complement strand
ATTATGACAGTATTAAATTGTAGTGTTAAAAATTGTTACTATAATAAGAATTCAAAATGTTGCAGAGATGGTATTTCTGTAGGTGGCACAGATGCAACAATTAAGGACGCAACATATTGTGGCGACTTTAAGGAAAAAAAGGATAGTGTGACAGCAAAATCGGAACATTGTGACTGTGGCCCGGAAACACGTTTGGATGTAAGATGTGATGCTGTTCGTTGTACATTTAATGATAATTGTAAATGTCATGCCAAAGAAATTACTGTAGATGGTAATGGGGCTACACATCAGAGTCAGACAGAGTGCGGAAGTTTTGAATGTAATTGTTAGTTGATAAGGCGCTATAGCATGTACCGATATTATTGTTGTAAATAATGTTGGCGCATGTTATAGTTGACCAGTACATAGAAGAGTGCAAAAATAATTAGAAATATGAGTTTATTGGAAAAAACTTGACATTTATTTCATATGATGTTATGATATCAAGCGTTGAAAAAATAAAGCAGAGTATCCACTCTCACCCAGACGCAGAAAGCGAATCGAGGTTTATATTTTCTAAATGAGATAATATTTGGAATTGTGTATTGTTGTGGATAGTCTGTGAGATTATCCACTTTTTTTGTTACTAGTGAGAACAGCATATAAACATTAAAATAAAAATTGGGTGCTTGCACACAAATTTTTATTTTGAGTTTTATATATTGAGCGATTAACTCAATCGAGACGAAGCAAAGCGGAGTCGAGATGTTCTCAGCATATAAAGATCAAAATAAAAGTTGGAACAGATTTAATGGAGGTGCAATACTATTAGCGAGTTAATGATCAACGGACAAATCAGAGATAAGGAAGTTCGTTTAATTGGAACGAATGGAGAGCAGTTAGGAGTAATGTCTGCAAGAGACGCACAGAAATTAGCGGACGAAGCAGAACTTGATTTGATAAAAATTGCTCCAAAGGCACAGCCTCCTGTTTGTAAAATCATGGACTATGGTAAGTTCAGATACGAACAGCAGAAGAGAGAGAAAGAGGCGAAAAAGAAACAGCATATTGTTGAGACGAAAGAAATCAGACTTTCACCAAACGTGGAATTAAACGATTTAAAAACAAAGGCCAACAATGCTAGAAAATTTATCACAAAAGGTGATAAGGTTAAGGTCACTCTTCGATTCAGAGGAAGAGAAATGGCTCATATCGGTAGTAGTGCACATGTTTTGGATGACTTTGCAGAAATGCTTGAGGATATTGCTCAGGTTAGCAAAGCAGCAAAACTTGAAGGCAGAAACATGACAATGTTTTTAGAGAAAAAACGTTAAGTTTTTAGAACATATTTAAGGAGGAAAAAAACATGCCAAAAATTAAGACAAACAGAGCAGCCGCAAAACGTTTTAAAAAGACAGGAACAGGAAAACTTAAAAGAAATAAAGCTTACAAATCACATATCTTAACAAAGAAAACAGCTAAGAGAAAGAGAAATCTTAGAAAAGCAACAACAACTGATGCTACAAATGTTAAGAATATGAAGAAGATTTTACCATATTTGTAATTGTTCAGAGTCAAATGATTTTGAAAAAATATATGACGAATATTTGTATTCGGAAATATGTCCCTTGAAAAATATTTGGCGAGAACGCTACAGTGAAAAAATCTTTGATTTTTGAACTAGGACGATGAACAATTATATATTAGAATAGTTAGGAGGATATAGAAATGGCAAGAGTAAAAGGCGGAATGAACGCTAGAAAGAAACATAATAGAGTATTAAAACTGGCTAAAGGTTATAGAGGTGCTAGATCAAAACAGTATAGAGTAGCAAAACAGTCAGTTATGAGAGCTTTAACAAGTTCATATGCAGGAAGAAAACAGAGAAAGAGACAGTTCAGACAGTTATGGATTGCTCGTATCAATGCTGCTGCAAGAATTAATGGTCTTTCATACAGCAAATTTATGTATGGATTAAAATTAGCTGGTGTTGAAATGAACAGAAAAATGTTAGCTGAAATGGCAGTGAATGATGCAGAAGGATTTGCAAAATTAGTTGACGTTGCAAAGGAAAAATTGGCGTAGTAACGAGCCAGGCGAATGCGTAAGCATTCGATACATAAAAAAAGGGACGAGATGTTTCCATTCATGGAAAAACATTTCGACCCTTTTTTTATGTAATGAATGTGCTTATGCACATTCATCTGGCGACAGACGACATGAGCAATAAATCGAACAAAGTGAGATTTATGTGAATAGTATCTGTTGTTTAGTAGAAATAACATAAGAATTAATAAATAAACTATTGACACTGTCTGTCAGTTATGGTAATATTTTTCTTGCGTCAAATCGCATGCGGAAGTGTCGGAACTGGCAGACGAGCAAGACTAAGGATCTTGTGGGCATTGCGCTCGTGTGGGTTCAAGTCCCATCTTCCGCATTTGCTATTTGAGATGGAAGTCAACGGACTTCCATTTTTCATAAAAGCATATATTTCAAGCAGTTGTGGCGGAATTGGCATACGCGCATGATTCAGGTTCATGTCCATATTACTTGGGTGAGGGTTCAAGTCCCTTCAACTGCATAAAGCCTTGTGGAAATCCACAGGGCTTTTTCTTTATATAAAAAGCCAAAGTAAAGTGAACTTTTGTTCTTCATTTTGTTATGAAATTGTAGTATAATTACGATAACTATGACAATGTGCATTTTTCGGAGGGCAGATATGAATATCAGGCAGAAAAATGAAGAACTGGAATCAAAGATTTTAAGTCCTTATGCAGCAAAGAGTTGTGAAAGTAAAGGCAGAGACAGAGAAGAGGAGCAATGTGATATCCGAACTGTCTATCAGAGGGACAGGGACAGGATTATTCACTGTAAGGCGTTTAGGCGTTTGAAACATAAGACACAGGTATTTCTGGCACCAATGGGAGATCATTACCGGACCAGATTGACCCATACCTTGGAAGTAGCACAGATTGCGAGAACGATAGCAAAGTCTTTGGATTTGAATGAGGATTTGACAGAGGCTGTTGCATTGGGCCATGATTTGGGTCATACACCTTTTGGGCATGCTGGAGAGAGAACCTTAAACAGGGTATGTAGTTTTGGATTTAAACATTATGAGCAGAGTATCCGGGTGGTGGAATTGTTAGAAAATTATGGAAGAGGATTGAATCTTACAAAAGAAGTAAGAGATGGAATTGTTAATCACAGAACCACAGGAAATCCATCTACATTGGAAGGAAAGATTGTAAGGCTTTCCGATAAGATTGCTTATATTAATCATGATATTGATGATGCTATCCGGGGAAAAATAATTAGTGAGCAAGATATTCCGAAGATGTACACAGATGTATTGGGCAACAGTACGAAGAGCCGGCTCGATACACTGGTTCATGACATTGTTAAAAATAGCGTAGGACAGCCGGATATTTGCATGTCTGATGAAATCGAAAAAGCGATGATGGGACTTCGAAGTTATATGTTTGAAAGTGTATATACGAATCCGGTAGCAAAAAAAGAAGAGACGAAAGCAGATGAAATGTTGAAACAACTGTTTGGGTATTACTTAAAACATACAGACCAGCTTCCGGACGAATTTAAGTATTTAATTGATGAGTGTGGGGAGAAAGAAGAACAGGTAGTTTGTGATTACATTGCAGGAATGAGTGATCAGTATTCTGTGTCTGTGTTTCAGAAACTGTTTATTCCAAAATCATGGAAAATGTAGTTTATATATAAAACAGTACCATAGCTATTATAAAAATACATAAGCAAGAATATTTATTGGAGGAAAAATGTTTTATTCAGAAGATATTATCGAACAGGTAAGAACTGAAAATGACATCGTTGATGTAATTGGTGATTATGTGAAGTTACAGAAAAAGGGAAGTTCCTATTTTGGATTATGCCCGTTTCATAATGAAAAATCACCATCTTTTTCGGTGTCTCCTCATAAGCAGATGTATTATTGTTTTGGCTGTGGCGAAGGTGGTAATGTCATATCATTCTTAATGAAGTATGAAAACTATACTTTTGTAGAGGCAATGGAAGTTTTGGCAGACAAAGCAGGAATTCAGCTGCCTAAGATGGAGTATTCAAAGGAAGCCAGACAGGAGAAGGATTTAAAAACGAAAATTATAGAAATTAATACTGAGGCAGCAAAGTATTTTCATTATCTTTTGCGGTCAGATAGGGGGAAGACAGCATATAATTATCTTGCGGGCCGTCAATTGTCCGATGAAACGATTGTGAAATTCGGACTGGGGTACTCAGACAAGTATAGTAATAATCTTTATCAATATCTGAAAAAGAAAGGGTATAATGATAATGAATTAAAGGAAACAGGTTTGTTTACTTTTGATGAGAAACGTGGTGTTACAGATAAATTCTGGAATCGTGTTATGTTTCCGATTATGGATGCAAATAACCGTGTGATTGCTTTTGGCGGCCGTGTGATGGGAGATGCGAAGCCTAAGTATTTAAATTCGCCGGAAACGAGAGTTTTTGATAAAAGCCGTAATCTTTATGGGTTAAATGCTGCAAGAGCCTCCAGAAAGGATTATCTGCTGATTTGTGAGGGGTATATGGATGTTATCAGTCTTCATCAGGCAGGTTTCAATAATGCAGTTGCGGCTCTTGGTACAGCATTTACTTCCAGACATGCGGCTTTGATTAAAAGATATGTTAAGGAAGTAGTACTTACATTTGACAGTGATGAGGCAGGTATCAAGGCTGCACTTAGAGCGATTCCATATTTAAGAGATGCAGGTCTTGCGATTAAAATATTGAATATGAGACCGTATAAAGACCCGGATGAGTTTATTAAAGCTATGGGCAGGGAAGCATATGAAGACAGAATTAAAAATGCCACGAATTATTTTATCTTTCAGGTGGATGTAGAGCAGAAAAAATATAATTTAAATGATCCGCAGGAGAAAACAGCATTTCATAAGAAAGTAGCCGAAATGTTACTGGATTTTAAAGATGAGATTGAACGTGATAATTATCTGGAATCAGTGTGCAGAACTTTTAATATTCCAAAAGACGGACTGGCAAAACTGGTAAGGAAAACCGGACTTACTTATGTAGGAAAGGAAGATAAAATTAACGAGGAGCCTCGTATCTCAAAAAAGGCAAAGAAGGAAGAGGCATCTGTCAGTGCACAGAGAATTCTCCTGACATATTTATCCGATAAAGATAAATGGTTTAAAAAGGTGGCAGAAGTGATTTCACCGGAAGATTTTATAGACCCATTTTATAACCGGGTTGCCACTTTGTTCTGGGAACAGATGGAAGGTGGACAGGCAAATCCGGCACAGATTATGAATTATTTTGAAGATGAGGAAGAGCATAGAAAGGTGACGGAACTTTTTGTGTCGCCAATCAGGGCAAATCTTAGTATCGAAGAACAGGAAAAGGCTGTAAATGATGCAGTCCTGAAAATAAAAAAAGAAAGTCTTGATTATAGAGCAGCTACGGCAACAGATATTGCTGAGCTACAACAGATTATTAAAGAGCAGAATAAATTACAGAAAATACACATTACGTTAGGATAGAAAAGTTTATGTTATCAAAGAGACTAAAAGCCGTAGCAGATATGGTTACCGAAGGGAATATCGCAGCAGATATAGGCACAGACCATGGGTATGTGCCTATTTATCTAATAAAAAATAATATCAGTAAGAAAGCTTATGCTTTAGATATCAATGAAGGTCCGTTAAAAATGGCTGCTAAAAATATAAGATTAGAAGGATTGAGTGATAAGATTACCACTGTATTGTCCGATGGCATGGAACAGATGAAGGATAACATGGCTGAGTCCGTTATTATTGCAGGAATGGGCGGGGATTTGATTGTAGATATATTATCGAGAGGAAGTAGAATAAAAGGGATAAAAGAACTGGTTTTATCTCCACACAAAAGAATCGATTTGGTTCGAAAGTTTTTGAGTCAGAATTGCTGGGAAATTATTAAAGAAGATATGGTTATGGATGGTGGTAAATATTATACGATTATAAAGGCTGTGAAAGGGCAGAATACAGAATATACGGATGTTGAACTTTTATATGGAAAATATCTGTTAGAAACAAAAAATCAGGTATTAAAGCAGTATTTAAAGAAAGAAAACGAGAAGTTTTCAAAAATATTGAATACAATGAAAGAGAGTGGAAACGTAAATGATTTTCAGATAAAGGAAGTTTTAAAGATGAACCAGAAAGGCAGGGCATACTATGATTAATGTGGAAATTTCCAATGTAGTATATGAATATGAAGATGGAACAACAATCTATGAAATAGCTAAGGATTTTAAAAAGTACTATGAAAATGATATTATACTGGCTGTGTGCAATGATAAATTGTGCGAACTATCAAATGTGCTAACAGAAAACAGCAAGATAAGATTTCTTACTACAGCGAATCATGTGGGCAGTGAATGCTATCGCAGAAGTGTTGTATTTATGATGCTGAAAGCATTCTATAAAATAGCAGACAGGAAAAGTTTTGATAAGTTAAGCATCCAATACTCTGTGAGCAAAGGATATTATTTTAAAGTTTGTGGTGGAACAAAAATAGATAATACATTGCTGCGCAGATTAAAGGCAGAAATGGATGAACTGGTAAAACAGGATATTTTAATTACAAAGGAAACTTTTTCCACAGGAAAAGCTATGGCAAAATTTAAAAGATTCGGTATGATGGACAAAGTGAATCTGTTAAAATATCGTAGAGCATCCTCTGTTAAGATTTATAAAATGAAAGGTTTTGAAGACTATTTTTATGGATATATGGCATATTCTACAGGAATATTGAAATATTATGAATTAATACCATATGACGAAGGGTTTGTACTTCAAATGCCAGTAAAGAAATCTCCAAAAGTTGTACCGGAGTTTATACCACAGAATAAGGTGTCTAATACATTGAAAGAATCTGCCAGATGGGCTGAAAGATTAGGTGTGGCAACAATTGGTCAGGTAAATGATAAAATTACGGATGGAACAATCAATGATATTATGATGGTTCAGGAGGCACTTCAAGAGAAGAAGATAGCAGATATTGCCAGTGATATTGCATCAAAAGAGGGTGTGAAAGTTGTCATGATTGCAGGACCGTCGTCATCAGGAAAAACATCATTTGCCCATAGATTATCGATACAGTTAATGGCTCAAGGGATGAAACCACACCCCATTTCAACAGATAATTATTTCGTGAACAGGGAAGATACACCAATTGATGAAGAAGGAAAATTGGACTATGAAGTTTTAGAAGCTGTGGATGTAGACTTGTTTAACAGGCAGATGACAGAGCTGTTAGAAGGAAAGCAAGTAGAACTACCTGATTTTGATTTTGTTTTAGGGAAGAGAACGTTTAATGGCAATTATGTAAAATTGGAAGAGGATGATATTCTTGTTATTGAAGGAATCCATTGTCTTAATGATGAGTTGTCTTACAGTCTTCCGGAAGATAGAAAATATCGTATATATGTCAGTGCTTTAACTCCATTAAATGTTGATGAACATAACAGAATATCTACATCGGATTTGAGATTGCTGAGAAGGATTGTAAGAGATATCCGCACTAGGGGAACGACTGCAGAGCATACGATTGAAATGTGGAAAAGAGTCAGACGCGGTGAAGAAAAATTTATATTTCCATATCAGGACAGTGCAGATGCAGTTTTTAATTCGGTTATGGTGTATGAATTATCTGTTTTAAAAGTGTTTGCGGAGCCGGCATTGTTTAGTGTGCCGGAAGGAACTGATGAATATTTAGAGGCAAAGAGGCTTTTGAAATTTTTAGATTATATATTGCCGCTTCCAAAAGAAAATATTCCGCATAATTCTATTTTAAGTGAGTTTGTCGGGGGAAGTGTATTTCCGGTGTAGAAAATCACATGAAAGTTTTTGTACCAGAAGAATTATAATAAGAATATTTTTTGTTGAAAAAAAAATCTAAATATGATAACTTAGATTATTGTGAGTAAGGCAGACGATCGCTGCTGCTATTACCGAAAGGATGCAGGAGAGGAAAGTCCGGGCTTCATAGGGCAGGATGCCGGCTAACGGCCGGTGGAGGTGACTCCCAGGAAAGTGCAACAGAAATGAAACCGCCATTTATGGCAAGGGTGAAATGGTAGTGTAAGAGACTACCGCTTTCATGGTAACATGAAAGGTCCGTGTAAACCCCATCCGAAGCAAGACCGAGCAGAAAACATTGGTTGCCCGCCAGTTTTCGGGTAGGTTGCTTGAGCCAGATGGTAACATCTGGTCTAGATAGATGATCGTCCACGACATAACCCGGCTTACAGCCTTGCTCATTCATTGTATAAAACCAGATAAGACCTACAACAGAAACGCTGTAAACAAGGTTTCTTTTTGTAGGTCTTATCTGGTTTTATATATTGAATGAAAGGCAGTAGTTTGAGTTATAATGTGCCGATAAATTGATAGATGAGTTTGCAGAAGTTATCGGATGATTTGGCGGCGGCGATGGCAACATCTTCATCAGACAGTGGCTCGTCGGACATGCCGGAAGCTTTGTTGGTGATACAGCTGATGCCACATACTTTAAAACCACAATGGACTGCGGTCATGGCTTCGCAGGCAGTACTCATTCCAACAGCATCGGCACCTAAAGACTGATAGGCTCTGATTTCGGCAGGAGTCTCGTAATTTGGACCGGTTGTCTGCAGATAAACGCCTTCTTTGATTTCTATGTTTAGTTTTTTTGCACATTGCCTGATGATATCGTTTAGTTCTTTGTTGTAAACATGGCTCATATCAGGAAATCTGGTCCCTAATTCATATATATTTTCACCGATTAAGGGAGAAAGAACGAAAGAAGAAATATGGTCATTGATAATCATGAAATCTCCCACATTCAGATCTTTTCTGATTCCGCCGGCTGCGTTTGACAGGACAAGAATTTCAGCTCCAAGCATTTTCATAAGGCGGATAGGCATTACGACTTGTTCCATAGTATATCCCTCATAGTAATGAATACGACCGTCCATAGCGACGATTGGTTTCTTATGAACATAACCAAAAATAAACCGCCCGTTATGCATTGGATTAGTACTGACTGGAAAGCCCGTCAAATCGTGATAGTCTATCGTGCAGACAACATCAATGGTGTTGGTAAATTTATTGAGTCCGGAGCCTAATACGAGCGCTGTTTCTGGTACGAACTCGGTTTTTTGTCTGATTTGTTCTAAACATAAACTTAAATTTTTATATATATTGGTCATTCGTGGATTCCTCCAATTCTTTTTTATAAAAATACAGTTCTAACCTTGAATATTTGTTGTCTATAATGTATCATTTTATTAGCGAAAAATAAATACTTTTGGAGGGTGAAATGAGACATTTGATAAGTCCATTGGATTTTTCTGTAGAAGAATTGGACAAGCTGTTAACGCTTGCTAATGATATTGAAAAAAATCCGGAGAAATATAGTGAAGCATGTAAAGGAAAAAAATTAGCTACATTATTTTATGAGCCAAGCACAAGAACAAGGCTTAGTTTTGAAGCGGCGATGATGAATCTGGGAGGAAATGTTTTGGGATTTTCTGAGGCAACATCCAGTTCTGCAGCTAAGGGAGAAAGTGTTGCTGATACCATTCAGATTATATCCTGTTATGCAGACATTGCGGCTATGAGACATCCTAAGGAAGGTGCGGCATTGGTTGCTGCAAATAATTCGGCAATTCCTGTAATTAATGCCGGAGATGGAGGTCATCAGCATCCCACACAGACATTGACGGATTTATTGACGATTCGGTCTTTAAAGGGAAGACTGGACAATGTGACTATTGGTCTATGTGGAGACTTAAAGTTTGGCAGGACAGTACATTCTTTAATCAATGCTTTGCTCAGGTATGATAATGTTAAATTTGTTTTAATTTCACCAGCGGAATTAAAAGTACCAAAATATATTATAGAGCATATCGAGGCGGCGGGTGCTCAGTATGAGGAAGTGACAAAATTAGAAGAAGTTATTGGAAATCTTGATTTGTTATATATGACCCGTGTACAAAAGGAACGTTTTTTCAATGAAGAGGACTATATCCGCTTGAAAGACAGTTTTATATTAGATAAAAAGAAAATGAGACTGGCAAAAGATGACATGCTGGTACTACACCCATTGCCGAGAGTCAATGAAATATCTGTTGAAGTAGATAAAGACCCTAGAGCAGTTTATTTTAAACAGGCACAATATGGTGTATATGTAAGAATGGCTTTGATTTTAACATTGTTGGAGGTGGAAGTATGCTAAATATTGATTCAATACATAATGGATTTGTTCTGGACCATATTCAGGCAGGTCGTTCTATGGCGATTTATCATTATTTGAATCTGGATGATTTGGACTGCCAGGTAGCTATTATAAAAAATGCAAGAAGCGGTAAGATGGGACGAAAGGATATCATTAAGGTAGAAGGACCGTTGGACATCGTTGATTTTGATATTTTAGGTTTTATCGATCATAACATTACAGTGGATATTATAAAAGATGGAGTATTAGTAGAAAAGCGAGAATTGAAACTCCCGGAGAAAATCACCAATGTTCTTCATTGTAAAAATCCGAGGTGTATCACATCGATTGAGCAGGAACTGGCGCATATTTTCGTTCTTACTGACAGAAAGAACGGATTGTATAGCTGTCAGTACTGCGAAGAGCAGCAAGGTAAGTTGTGGGAGAAGTTATAAAGATTCTTGATGTGGATACAAGTCTACGTGCACAAATATTAAATATAATAACACAAGATTATGTGTAAACAGAGAGAAGTAAGCTGATTGTAGAATCACATTTGACTTCTCTCTTTTTGTTGATTGACATAGAGTTATAGATAGTATAATATAATAGTATATCAATAGTTCGGACAAAATTTCATAAAGAAAGGAGGAAGAGAGTTACAAAGCAGTTAAAATTTATTCTAAAAGATATACTGCTGGGAATATAAGAGTTTTGTTTGATAAGGGGGCTTTAGGTTTTTGTATTGAAACGTGATGAAAATATATAGTGGAGTTTCCCTGACAGAACGAAAGATAACTTAAGTGTAAGAAAGAGTTGCTTACATTTATAGCATTGCGTTCAAGTTGGGGATTTTGTTTTTTATGATGAAGGAGTAAGAAATATGAAGAAACGATTGTTAAAAAGAAGTTTTGTTTTATTACTTGTGATGATTATGAGTTTAGGTACAATTATAGACACATACACAAATCAGGTAAATGAGGCTGGCTTGTCAACAAGAACAGAAGAAAAAAGTGTTATGAAACAGGAACCGGAAGTAATAAGAGAACTGAAAGAATTCAGAACAGCAGATTCTACTACATATCTTTTAAGTGACGGAAGCAGAAAACTTGAAATAAACAGTTCCAATATACGGTATGAGAAAGACGGAGAATTCATAGATTATAATCCGGCTTTGAAAAAGATGGGTGAAAAAGACAGAGGTGTTTTAAGAAAATTAACAAAATCGACAGATATCTTATTTGAAAATGAAGTGGAAGATTATCAATATGTCAACATTGAAGGTGATGCAAAACACTTTTTTCCGGAAAAGTTGAATGAGGATACAGGTATATTTATGAAAAAAGATAAATATACGATACAGTTTTCACCTGTGATTAAGAATGAAAAAAATGTTATACAGAATACAAAGTTGAATCAGGAAAGAGAAGAAATATTACAGGAGATACAAAAAGAGGAAATCAAAGAAAATCAAATTATCTACAAGGATAAAGAAGAAAATATCCAATATAAATATACATCTTATCCTTCTTATGTAAAAGAAGAAATTATATTAAAGAAGGCTCCGGAAAGGAACGTTTTTGAGTTTGTTTTTAATCTTTCAGGGATGAGATTAGAAACAGTAGGTACGGATAAGAGCATTCAGATTAAGGACAAGGATACAAATGCTGCAGTTGCATACATTGACAGTCCAAATATAAAAGATAAAAATGGGGAATACCGGTATGATGTGGTAAGTTATGAAATTGAAGAGCAGGAAAATGAGACATATTTATTGAAAGTAGTTGTGAATGAAGATTATTTAAAATCTCCTGAAACTGAATATCCTGTAACGGTTGATCCTACTGTTGTATGGATGGACTCTCATCTTGAAAGTGCCACTGTATCCAGTTTTAGTGGGAACAGCAGTATGAATTTGAAAAATGGGGCATCGTTTGAAGTGCAATACTGTGGAATAAACAGGGTACCATTGAATAATACTGAGTTCAGATGTTATGTTGATACAATGATTAATCCATTATCAGGTGATATAGGAGAATTTGATGGTTCATATGTTAAATCGGCAGGACTTAAAATAGTGGAGTATAGTGATTTGCCTAATAATACAGGGACAATAGAAATAAGAACACCTGAAGGGACATGGAATCCGGATACGATAACATGGAATAACTGTCCGCAGATGGGTAGCAGAGTATGGGCACAGTTTCAGACAAAGGGAATAAAGGGGGCAGGTCATAGAGTAGATTTAACGGAGTGGGCGCAGGCCTTGGCTGAAGGAGAGATAAATAATTATGGACTAATTTTAAAAGCAAAGGAAAAGGGAACGAGAGCATATTTTTATGGTTCATCACTAAGTAATTTGAATTATATGCAGTTGAGTATTGTTTATTGGCCTTATGTTGCGCAGGTTAATCATAGTTATGATCATGGTTATAATGTGAGATATAGTCAGCCGAAATATGGAAATACGCCACCGGCACAAATGATAGCCAGACATCAGGAATGGGTAAGTTCTGTGTTTGAACAGTTATTTGGGTTAAAAATCATATCGGGGACTCCTGAGTTATATACATCTTTGGCAGACGAGTGTAAGACAAGGCGAGGATTGACGGTAAATTTAGATACAATAGAGGAAAAATGTCCAGGGATAAATGGACATGATAATATACCTACAGGTGCCCCATATGGAGAGCCTGTAACCTCTACATGTACTAATATGTATGGAGCGCACTATTCTTTTTGTAAAGATAAACCGAGCACATTAACGCCAACACAGAGATGTGAAGTGTTATGGTCGGGTCATACATATAACGATAAGGATAATAATGATAATAATCAAAATTGGTATTGGAGAAATAGTATTATACTTACGTGGAAAAGAGAGGCGGCTACACGATATGAGGAAGAAAAACGTAGTTTGTTACATGAACTAGGACATTGTTTTGGTGCGCCTGATGAATATTGTAAGAATTCAACTATTCCAGCAGATAGAGATTGTGGAAACAAAGGATGTCCAACGCATCATCCTGAGAGAAATGCAGGTATATGTGTTATGGGAAGTTCTTTTAGTAATGGTGTAACAAAACAAGACATAAATGCACTGTTTTGCAAATATTGTAAAAAGGATGAACCATCTGGAATTCCATATCATTTAAAACAATATAATAAAGTAAAGTAATGAAAGGGTTGATTAGAATATGAAAAAAGTTATATTGTTTTTTTTAATAGTGGTTCTTATTATTGGTACATACTTTTGGGGAAAGAGTTTTAAAGAATCAACTGCTAATGGAAGAACAATGTCTAAAGATGAGATAATGAAAAACACGGAGTACAAGTCAGGTGAAAACACGGTTATAAATACACAAAATTTGGTTAGTATAGTTTCAAAAGAAAATGTAAAAAGAGAAGTGGAAACTTCAAAAAAGATAAGTTCAAATAACATTTATGATAGTTCTTTTTGGACAGACAATGTAGATGGGTTAATTAATTGGATAAAAAGTGCAGATGGAAGCGATGCAAGGAAACATTTCTTAGAATATGCACGCAAAAAGAAAAATATATTAGTTGTAGAATCTAAAGACAGTGGATATCAATTGAATTCAATTATGGTTCCGCCTAATTATGAATATATGACTTATACATTTAGTAAGGGACAAAAGTGTATATGTGTTAATGTAAACTTGTCTGATCGAATGAAACAACAGATGTCTGTTTCTAAAAAGAATAATTCGCTTAAAAAGGTCATGACTAATTATAATAAAAAATTAAAGGAAACGTATAGAGATTTTCAATATAAAAAGGACGAAGTTGAGATTTTAAATGAGAAGGTTCCTATTTATTATAATGATGGAAAATACTATGAAAAATTTAATGGTGAGACAAAGTTGATTTCTCCAGGTGGATTTTTTGAAATATGTGATACAGAGGTACGAATGACATTATATGCAGATTTAAAGGAAGAAAAGTGGGATAACAAATATTTAAAATTATTTAAGTTCAAGGTTGTAGAGTTGACATAGCTAGAGAGGAGAAGATTATGAAAATGAAAGAAAAATTAAAAAAAGGAATTACATTTGTTTTAGTTTTATCAATTGTATTTTCAATATTTATGAATATTTCTATTGATGCATCTGAAACATTGACAGAGGGAGAGTGGCTGTATGAAATTGTTGACGGCGATATAGTAATAAGTGGTTATACAGGAGAAAAATCAGATTTAACCATACCATCAATGATAAATGGAAAACAGGTTAAGGAAATAGGATACCAAGTATTTCAAAATCATGATGAATTGATGAGCGTTACAATTTCAGAAGGAATAGAAAAAATAGGATATAGTGCATTCGCTGAATGTTCAAATTTAGAAAAAGTTATGCTTTCAGATACCGTAAAATCAATCGAAGGCATGGTATTTGTTGATTGCACAAAATTAAGTGATGTGACATTTCCAGAACATATGGACTTTATTGGTGAGTATGCGTTTTTTGGAACAAATTTAGTGGATGTGAAAATTCCAGATGGGGTTAAAACTATTGAGGAGGGAGTTTTCCAATTTTGTAATAATTTGAAAAATATAATGATTCCAGAAAGTGTTCAAGATATTAATAATAGGAACAATTTCGGATATTCAGCGTTTTGGGGGTGTGCAAAACTGGAGAATGTTCATGTAGATGAAAAAAATAGTAAATATAGTAGCAAAGATGGAGTTTTATATACGAAAGATAAAAAAGGGTTACTGTTTTACCCATTTGGGAAAGGCAGTGTTGAATTTATAGTTTTGGATGTGGTGGAATATATCGACAGCGATGTGTTTAGAAATCATGTGGAATTGGAAAGAATAGTAATTCCAGACAGTGTGAAAGCAATAGGAAGTTACAGTTTTTCAGGATGCGCAAATTTAAAAGAAATACATATTCCGAATGGCATTACAATAATACCTTTAAGAGCATTTTCCGGTTGTTGTTCATTAGAAACTATAAATATTCCTGATAGTGTCAAATCTATCGGAAGTTATGCTTTTTCAGGATGTAGCTCCTTAAAGGAAATAAAGCTTCCGAAAAGCGTGGATAATATAAGTTATATATCGGATTTTGAAAAAGTTGAAGGACCTCAGCCAGGGAATGGTGTGACATGTTTTAGAGGATGCTCTAGTTTAGAAAAAATTATTGTAGACAGTGAAAATGGCAAATATAGCAGCGAAAAAGGAGTGCTATACAATAAAAATAAATCGGCTATTCTATTTTATCCAGAAGGACAAAAGGATACTGAGTTTGTGATTTCGGATGGAGTGCAAAAGATCGAGGAGAATACATTTTATAGTTGCATGAATTTGAAAAAAGTGACGATTCCAAAGAGTGTTGTAAGTGTTTCAGATTCCTCGTTTGTTCAGTGCGAAAATCTTGAAATGGTAGAATTTCTAGGAAAAAAACCGGAAAATTTAAATGCGTTTTGTAAAAAATGTAATGAGAAATTGAAGATTCTTTATCCACGAAAATACGAATTAAGTTGGAAGGATTATAGCGTTCATCCAATCATAGCATATGGTGAACCATGGAGAGGAGTGCAGGGGATTTCTATAGATAAAAGTAAGGTTACAATTACAAAAGGAAAAAGCAAGCAGTTAAAAATATCGATATCTCCAGCAAGTGCAGATGACAAAAATGTTGTCTGGGAGACATCCAATCCAAAGGTTGCAACAGTATCACAGACCGGAGTTGTAAAGGCAAAAGGTAAAGGAACTTGTATTATCAGCGTTATTACTAATGATGGGAAGAAAAAAGCAACATGCAAAGTTAGGGTAACTGTACCGGTAAAAAAACTGAAATTAAATAAGAGTAAGGTGTCTGTTAAGAAGGGTAAAACTTATAAATTAAGATGTATGATAACACCAAAGAATGCAACGAATAAGAAGATTGTTTGGAGTAGTACAAATAAGATAATTGCAAAAGTTACTAAAGGTAAAGTAAAAGCTCGAAAGAAAGGAAAATGTTATGTTATTGTGAAAACAAAAGATGGAAAAAGAAAAGCAAAGTGTAAAGTTGTTGTGAAATAATAAAAGAGGGTGTCATTTTTAGATGACATCCTCTAATTTTGTAGCTTATTCTTCAACGGATTTGCTATCGCTTTCCAGATTATTATTTTCTTTTGAAGTTACGATAACTTTTACTAAT
>CAQBGY010000041.1:5970-16699 GCA_948759685.1 uncultured Eubacterium sp. | reverse complement strand
ATCTGATTCATATGAAAAGTATGATGATTAATTTATTGTCAATCTTTTATGAAGAGTCGGATTACGAGGTGAAAATAGAAGTATTTCTGTTTGCATGGAAAGTATTATATATAATTGATTTTCTTATCAAAATATTCATTAACATACAAGCTTTGGAGCGTCATTCGCTTTATGACCAAAATTTTTCACCCTAAGGAAAACAATGGTTATTAAATAAACTAAAGATGGTTATTGAAAAAAACTATATATTGAATGATTTAATTATTCTAATACAGAAGCAACTATGTAGTTAGAACTTATACAGGGATGTATGGGTTATTTTTTTGGAAGGAGAAAGGAATATGACTGATAGGAAAGCAGAAAATGCGTTGAAAGAAGATGAAAAATTAGTTAAAAATAAACAGCTAGTTTACTATACTATGAATTTAAATGGAGTTGGTGTTAATCATTCAGATACAATCACATATCAAAATTTGGATGATGCTGTTAAAGCATATCAGGAGTCGGATGCAGGCGGAAAAAGAATTGGATTTTCTTTAAATGGTAAAGAAGTAGGTATAGCTTATTTTGGAAGTGATGGGATTAATCATATGATGGACAAGGAATACATAGTTCGAGAATTTAATAGCGCTACATCAGAAGAAATGGAAAATATTTTGCAAAATGTGAAGCTACTACAAAGCGTATTAGCACAGGAAAATGAAGAAAGTCAGAATAATGTTTTATCTGAATCCCCAAATAATGATGCAGAAGAGATTGAGGCTTCAACAAAGGATGAGCAGATGGAAGGAAAAATTAAATATTATGCAATAAATGAAAATGAAGCTCAAACTGCACACAGTATGAAATATTATTATCCATATGAGCATGGAACAAAAACTAAAGAGTATAGAGCAGAGGTTGACAAAATTTATGATATGGTAACAAAAATCACCAAAATCAGACCGGAAGCAGCCGAAACAGCATACCAGTTGGCAAATCAATTTTCAAAAGAAATGGCAGATAATATGAATCAGGCAATAAAAGTAGAATGTATGTGTCCTTCAGATATGATTGCAGGAGCAAAAAATATTTCTGCTAAAATGAGAAAACAACAAGAAAAAGCACGGACAAAAAATCAACAAGAATACAGGGAAATTAAGATAATAGAAAAAAGATTGAATGATATTCTCACTGGAAAAGAGAAAATTCAAAAGAAAATGATTAATCCGATAAAAGAAACTGCTGAGAAAGTAACAGAAGAAAAAGAAAGTCTTAAACTGTCACAACAGTTGGTTGAAGAGGAGGGAAATGAACAACAGCCGATTGAGAAGAGTGAAATAAAACTAAATAACAAATATTTTAAAGTAGTGGAAAATATGGAATTGGAGAAGCTGCAGTTGACGTTTACCGGCAAACCAAATGAAAAGATGAGGGATATCCTGAAAGATAATCATTTTCATTGGTTATGGGAAAACAGAGCATGGGAAACTTCATTAACAGATGATGCAAAAGAAACAGTTAAGAACGTTGCAGCAAGATTTGAAGAACTCGAGAAACAGGGGAAATTAGAATTAGAAAAATTGGAAAATTCAAAGCCATCATATATGCAAAACAAAAAATTCCATGGAAAAGAATTTCAATCAAGTAATTATGATCATGTTAGTTTGGAAAAACAAGTTATGCTGAAACAGAATAAGAGAATTAAAGAGCAATTACATGATGACATAGGAACTAAGTTGGATCAGACACAGGACACATTGCATCAGGAACAATTGGGAATGGTAGAGGATGTAGATGTTGAGATTGAAATTGGAGAATAGAAAATACTGCAGTGATTTTGGGAGGTAGAATATGAGTTATTTTAAGAAAATACAGTCTTTAGATGATTTAAAGGAGCAATTTAAGAAACTGGCAAGAGAGCACCATCCGGATGCCGGTGGTGATGGAGAAATTATGAAACAGATTAATCAGGAGTATGACACTTTATTTCCAATCTGGAAACATAGGTACAATATGTCAGCAGAACAGCCTACAGAAGAAACAGCTTATAGTACCAGAAGCCGGTTCTATACAGAAAATGGATGGGAGGGTGATAATTATGATGCAAAACTTACCTTAAAAGAGATAGCAAAAATAGTAAGAACATATGTAAAAGAAGAATATCCTACATATAAGTTTAGTGTACGGACAAAATATGCATCAATGGTTCAGGAACTTCATGTTGATTTACTTGAAAGTCCAATTAAAATCTATAAAACATTTGATGAGTTGACAGATGTCGATAAGGTCGGATTAATCAAAAAAGCAGAGAGGAATGATTACTTTCATTTAACAAGCTGGAACGATGTTGAATTACAAGAGGAATTAGAACGAATATGGATAGAACATGGTAATTTTTATAAATGTTTAAATGATGTAACTAGTGCGGTTATCTCTGATGTAGACAATTTTGTGAATTCTTATAATTATGATGATTCGGATGCAATGATCGATTACTTTGATAACAATTTTTATTATTTTGGTTGTGCACAAAATAACGGAATGAATATTAAGGTTGTACCAAAGACTGCAAGGATTAAAAATAAAAAAGATACATTGTCTCAGGCTCGAAGGACAACGTCACCCAAAGGAGATTTTACAGAAAAAGAAAACGAGAAAAATACACAATACAATATTGAGAAAAGTAAGCATACAAAGACAGGAGAAGATATATGGCTGGTAAGAATAAATGATAAACTTGAACGAGATGACTTTTTACAGGAGAAAGAAAAAATGAAAGAATTGGGTGGGTATTACAGTAAGTATACTCACTCTTTTGTTTTTAAAGAAGATCCAAGTGACAAGTTAAATGTAGATTTAGAGGAAGAAAGAAAGTCAGAGAGCACAGAAGAAATAAAAAATCCAGAAGATATCCCTAAAAGAATTGAAATGCCAATGAACCCATGGATAACTGTTGAAGAAGAAAAGATAAATACAGTATCAACAAAAAATGAAACTTCAGAAAGTAAAGTGACTGAAGAAAGTGTTGAATTGCCAGATACACTAGAAGAGTGGAAAAAGTTGGGATTTGATCAACCACGATTAATTCATGAATTTGAATCAGTGCTTCCAATCCCGGATACAGAAAGAATTACTTCGTACTGGGGAGATATGGGGGAATATGAATTTAAAGGAACAGTTTCAGAACGGGAGGCTTTTGAGAGATATAGTAAACTAAGAGAGCTGGATTACTTATCACAAAAAATCGAAGGCGTAAAGCTTAGAAACTTTGAATGGGATAAAGATAATTATCTGCACTTTACAGCAGAGGTTGATGGCTATGAATTAGAAGGCTTATTTAGAACATCAGACCCACAAAATGGAGAAGATATGGAATTAGTAAGTATTGATTATGGATATAATCATTTACAGATTAAAGAGCAATGGGATAACATCAAAGAGTTTTTAAAATCATATGCATCTGAGAAATATGTTGATATTACAAAAAAAGTTAATGAGTTGGGAGAAATAAAAAATTTGGAAGATATTTTTAAAAGAAATGATATTGGATTTCCGGAAACATTTGAGGAATGGAATGATTTAAATTCCAATAAACAGGCAGAATTGGTTCATAAAGCGTATGAGGAATATCAGGCAGAAGTCAAGGATGGAAAAATACCCTTAACAGAAAAAAGATTACCTTTAGATTTATCGAAAGAACAGGATCAGGCATTTTGTAGAATGGAAATAAAGAGGTTGGAAAAACAGGGAAACCATGAGGAAGCTGATAATTGGAGAAATTATTACAATAAAAATTCTCCTAAAGAACCAAATAAACCAACCCAAACTACATATAATAAAATACAGCATGAAGAATTAGGAACTATATTAGAAAATACAGAAGGGAGATTGCAGCAAGAAAATTTAAGCGTGGTTGAGAATGCAAATTTAGACTTAGATTTAGAAATATAAATAGGAGCAGAGATTGTTTTGATTAACAGTCTCTGCATTTATTTTTTTTGCTTTTCTATAACAACGAGGTGTTTATAAATGGAAAGCTTTTTAAAATCAAGAAAAATTCTATCGGGGGCGTGCACACCCGCCCCCCTGCGTTAAACCCTGATGTAGTAAATTCTACAGATTTTCTCCATGCAGTGTTTTTTAATGATACAAAAACATTAAGTGAATCTTTTATTTACAAAAGAGGAAACGATATTATACTCAGATATTGAACAACGATAATAATTCCAATTCCTATAGTATTTTCTGTGCTTCCAACTCATAGGTAGTAGGGGATAACATCATTTGATAAATAGTAATACCATTTTTTATATAGTTCTACTTTTGAGAATAATATATTTATAACCTGAATTTGTCGGAACTAAAGTAGTAATTTTATATTGTAAAAATTTATTATAACTTAAGCAATGAAGTAATAGTAGTATTAAAAATTTTTTTAATATCTTTCCTAGGGGAAAAGTCCAAGAATTATATTTATAACTTAAAAGTCCATAGGTCAAGTGGTAACTTCCGTCATAAATGCCGGAAGTATGTCAACAGACAACACGGTGCGCTGTCTGTGCCAGCCCTCCGGGCAGGATTGCAACGCCACCTTATGAGTGACAGGCAGAGCCTGTCATAGTGGCGTGCATGCAAACCTCCCATCAACGTACAAGTACTTAGATGGGAGGTTTGTTTTAGTTTGAATGTGAAAGGCGACTATACAAATAAATTTCTATCATAAACATTTCCTCCTAAATCTGATTGTCTGGGTGAATGCACGTTTGAAGCTGTAATTTCTACTGCTTATGGAGTTAAAGTGCAAGGGTAAAATGTACGTGCTGTGCACGCCCTTGTCACTTTTACACCAACGCAGTGTGACGAAATTGCATCAAACGTTGATGCATTGCACCATGACAATCTAATAAAATTTAGGAGGAAATGTTTATGATAGAAATTTGTTCAGTAAGTCTTCAAAAAGGGATTGTTGAAATTGAAGTTTTGGATATATCAGAACTTCGACTGGAACAGATGAGGGAACGGAATCGTGAAGATGAACCAAGACAACTTAAATATCGATTTGATTTACATGATACTGAAGAGTATAACTATTTGGGATATTGGTTGAAAAGGGCTACTAAACGAGTTCCGACATATCAGAAAAAAACATGGAATGATGTTTTGATGTACATTATAGGACGCACATACAACCTTGGATTTGCTAGTAAATATAGAGTTTGGGAATAATCCCAAACTCTTTTATGTTATGTTAAAGTTTAAGTTAAAAGACGGAAAGGAGTTATCTATGGCAACTGAAAGAGACAATATCAAAATGTTGGGAAGAGTAGAGGAACTAAACAGATTGTTGGAGGACAAGGAATTTAAAATTGTTGCGTCCAATAATTTCAAGAACAATGGAAGTAAAGTCGGATACGCACTAACTTCTAAAGTGGGGAATGCAGCACCAGTGGTGTACTATGATGACATTGCACCATTTTGGGAATCAAATCAGGATATCATAGAATTTCTTGAGAATGTATTTCAGAAATATAAAATTGGATATGTTAATCTTGAAAAATGCTGCACTCGTGAGTACATAGTATCCCACGTAAAGCCAAGATTAGTATCATCTGACAATTTGAAAATGGTGCAGGAACATGGAATCGTGTACGAAGAGTTTTTGGATATGTTGATTTTGTATTATTTTGAAATTGAGGAGATGAGTGACGATGAGGGAATGGCATCAGCTACATTAAAATATGGAATGCTGGAGCAAGCAGGGATAACACTACAGGAATTAAAAGAATATGCAGACACCAATCTGAAAGAAGATTATCGAATAGAGTCTCTAGAATATATTATATCTAGGGCTTTAGGCGAAGACTGGAATGGTGAAGATATAGAAGATGAAATGCCAATGTGGGTAGTGACGAATAGAAAAGGAATGCAGGGAGCCGCAACGATATTGAGTAAAGAGATACTTACAGAGGTAAGTAAAAATTTTGACAGTGGGACTTTTGCAATAATTCCTAGTTCTGTTCATGAATGTATTGTTGTATCTGCCGGAAAGATAGATGAGGAAGTATTAAGAAGAATGGTCTATGAAGTAAACAGAACAGAGTTACAGGCCGACGATATATTAACAGATAGTGTGTATCTTTATAAAAATGGAAAAGTAACGATATATTAAATTTATCAGGAGAGGGAAGATTCCCTCTCCATTTTTTGAAAGGAGAAAAGTATGGCGAATATATGTTGTAACAGCATGAAGATTATTGGCGATAAAAAACGTTTAATGGAACTAAAAGAATCGCTTGATAAATGTCTGGAAAATGGCATCTGTAGTTTTAGAAAGGTGGCAGAGGTTTTGAAAGTTGAAATTCCAGACGAAGTTTATTGTAGGGGAGAGATTTCCTATGTGGATGAAGTTGTAGACAATATTTTAACGATGCAGACTGAAACAGCATGGAGACCAATGGATGAATATTGGGATATTGTTACAGAAAAGTTGGAGCTTAAATATGTATCACTATCTGAAGAGTGTGGCGTGGGAGTTTATGTGATACATAACGACCCTGAAGGGCAGTATTTTCCAGAAAATTATGTAATTGATATTTGGGAAGCCTATCAGGATTTAAGCTCAGATTATTATTATTTTGAAACGGAGAAAGAAATATGTGAGTTTATGCAGGAAAGCGTTCCGGAACAAGAGTTTAAATCATTTGAAGATATAAGGACGTACTTTGATGACGTTGATTTTGGAGTGGCGCATCAATATGTCAGAGATTAATTACTAGATGAAAAGCACTGGATAATCAGTTACAGACTGGTTTCCGGTGTTTTTTTATCCGCCCCACCCCGACATATTATGTTACAGCACCGTGTATATAATCTACGCTGCAGATTACATACACGTAACTACAACATAATATGTTGCCAGCCCCCAACCTGGTGGGGCGGAGCAATGACAGATATTTTTTTCAATATCTCCCCCGGAGGGGAGGCCCGGGCTTTGCCCGGGAATTATATTTCGAAGAAATATAAGCAAGCATCCTATTTGTCTGACGACAAATAGCTTGTTGGGGAAAATCCCCAATCCCCTTGTGATATTTGGGAAGTATCCCAATCCCTCTAGCAACTTTGGACCCAGTGGGACTTAAGTTAGAAGAGATAAAAAATTAACTTGAAATATTAAGTTAGATCTTAAACTGCTATAGCATAAAATTTTATATCTGAATTTGATAAACATAAATCAAGATAAGAATTAGTAAATGATTAGATAATATAAGGACTTGTTACTAGGATTGTGATATAATATTATCAAAATATAAATTAACAACATAAATAAATTAAATGATATAGTAAAAAAATGGGGTAAATAAGTGAAGATAGAAGATTTACAATATGAAATTCCAACGAAACCAGTTGATGAAAAGGATTTTGATATAGAAAAATGGAGACAAGAGAACCCAATGGACTATTTCAAGGCAATGTATCTTACAAATGAAAGTGATGGTATTTGTAAAGATATTATGTTTCAAGAAATCTATAAAATTACCCGTCTATATATTCCGGATGTGTTATATAAATATTTTTCATTTACTGAAGATACAGCATTAAACGAGAAAAAATTGGAGACATTGCGACAACGCAAAATCTTTATGGCAGATGTTAAAAGTCTCAATGATCCATTTGATGGAAAAGCTTATTTCTACAATGCTGATCAATTAAAACAAATTAGCAGATTAGCTCCACATAATGGAAAATTAATTGATGATTTTACTGATTTTATGAAGGTAACATCGCTAACTGGAAATGATGTAAACAGTATGCCAATGTGGGCACACTATTCAAACAATCATGCTGGATTTTGCGTTTCATATGATATGAAACACAATGTCCCATTATCTAGTTGTACCTTCCCTGTGCAGTATTGTAACCAACGTATTGATGTTACTGGTTTGATGGAGCAACAGGTTAAAATGCTCATTAGTGAAATGGAAAAACAATCTGCATTAGGTCATACGCAAATACTCATTAATGATTTATCTATGGTTTATATGTCATTATTATTTTGCAATTTAAAACATAGTTCTTGGAGCTATGAAAAGGAATTTAGATGTACAACAGGTGCAATAGCAGAAGGAATGCCATATATAGATGCTAATCCAAAAGAAATATTTATTGGTATGAATTGTTCTAAAAAACATTCTGAACAGCTTGCTGAAGTTGCCTTCAATTTAAATATTCCTATACACAGAATGGCATTTGACGAGTGCTCTTCTCAATTTGGATTATCTATTAAAAATATTCCTATAGATTAAAAGAAAGATTAGCAGTATTAACTTGAAAATTTAATTATATTCTAAGAATAGGTCACCTTTAACTTAGGTCCCACTGGAACCGAAGTTATGAATTTTGAGATACATGTTAAAAAATTAGTGATATATAGTATAATATTATTAACAAGAGAGTTAGAAGCTAGACGTTATCTAGTCGCTTGTAAAGCAAAATTTGCAAATAACGCCTTTAGTTTACCAGACAGAAGGCGTTATTTTTTGTGTTTAAAACAAGCAATAACAAGAGTAACAACACTACATATCATAATGATAAAATTAAATAAAGTCTCATATGTAACCATTGAAACCAACCCCTTTCATATATATTCCAGCGGTTAGTATATCGCCCCTTTGGCTCTCTGTAAGTGTTATTATATAAATGCAATTTCAAAAATTTAATTATATTTTGGGACATAGGTAAATGCGACTTTGGTTCCAATGGGACCGAAGTTATTTCTGAAAGTTTACTAATATATTTTTCCTTTGCATATATAATTTCCAGTAGCCTTTTTTTGATAAGGTATCCTTATATTTTGATTGCTTTCGATAAAGATTAATCATTTTGTAAAGTACAAGTTCTTGATTTTCTTCATTTAAACGATAAAAACATTTATATAGTTTTGTCTTTCGTATCAAAGGTTATTCCCCCATTAGTGATTATGGATATCTAATTATAACCTCGGACCCGGTGGGACCGAAGTTGGTAAAACAAAGAAAAGAAAAAAATAACATCATTGCAATATTTTTCTTAAAGAGTTAGTTTAATATGCGTAGGAAAAAATATGTATAGTATTATAGATTGAAATAATAGGGGGGATAAAAGTAAAAAATCTAGTGGGAGAGAGTAGGAAAATAGTGATGTTATAAATAGTTAGAAGGAGAAAAAAGAAATGAAACAATTAGTAAAAAAATTCAGAACAAAGGTAAGTATCTTATTAATTTTGTCTATGGCATTAGGCATATATGGAAACGTGAAGATGGTAAATGCAGGGGAAACGTATAAGAAGCATATAAATTGCACTTATGAGTTTAGCTTTATAATGAGTAACTTGGGAATACCAGGGCATAAAAGAATGCAAAATATTGAGATAGTTGGAAATAATGTATATGCAACATTTAGATATAATGCGGATAAAGATAATAAAAAAGATGATCTTGCTATTTTAAAATTTAAATTAGACAAAGAAAATAAACAAGCGGAATATACTGGTGAAAAAATGGTTATTATTGATGGAGGACATGGTGAGGCATTAGATACTTATAAATATACAAAGGGGAAGACCAGTATAAGATATTTTATTATAGGCGTAAAGGCATATGATGATTCAACAAAGAAAAAAAATGGTGATATTGATAATCATGGAGATCAGTTTGCAACGCAAATAGCATTTATTCGTTTTAAACCAGGAACATCTATAAAATATTCAGACTGTTCAAGAATTTCTCATTTAAATTATTTAGGAAAAGCTAATAGTTCGAGGGGAACAGTTGTGAGAGCAGTAGCGAGTATTTCTGGGAGTGACATAAATATTAGGACAAAATATAGTAACAAAAATTATTATTATGCTACTTATAATGTGAAAAATATAATTGAGAAAAAGATTTATAAAAGTGTATCAAGTGATCAAGGAAAATCAGTAAGTGCGAGTGATTTAAAGGGCACAACTTATTTTAAATCTGGTACAGCTGCAGGGAAGTGTACAGGACATGCTTCATTTCAAGGAATGGAATCTCAAGGAGCTTATGTATATATATCTAGTGGGCATAATCAAGCTCCAAGGATTGGAAAATATTCAGAATCGAATATGAAGTTCAATATGGGATTAAATTTAAGTAAAACATTTAATAAAGTTCAAATTAAAAATCCAATAAATAAAGTCACTGAAATAAGTGTAAATGTTTCTGATTGTGAAACGCAGGGATTATGTATGGATGGTGGTAAGGTGTATATGTTAATTGAAAAAACATATAAATACGATAACGATGGAAAAAAAGAAGACTCAACGGGCAATATGGTTATTTCGGTTCCAAAATTTTAAAATGATTTTGGTTTAAAATAAAAAGTACGGGAGTGATAAAGAATAACTTCGGTTCCACTGGGACCGAAGTTATTTTTTAAAATCTACAAATATTATTTTTCCTATTAATGTATAATTCTTTTTTTGAGTTTTTTTCAGTAAAGTATTATTATATACAGGTTGTTTTCGATATAGATCAATCATCTCAAAGATTATAAGTTCCTGATTTTCTTCAGTTAGACGATAAAAATATTTTTCAAGTTTTGTCTTTTGTATCAATTGTAATTCCCCCATTGTATGTTAATGATATTATTCTAACTTCGGTTCCGGTGGGACCAAAGTTAGAAAATGAAAACAACTTCGGTTCCGGTGGGACCAAAGTTAGAAAATGAAAACAACTTCGGTTCCGGT
>CAQBGY010000041.1:5724-5870 GCA_948759685.1 uncultured Eubacterium sp. | reverse complement strand
GGGACCAAAGTTAAAGGATGAAAACAACTTTGGACCCGGTGGGACTAAAGCTAAAGGATGAAAACAACTTTGGACCCGGTGGGACCAAAGTTAAAGGATGAAAACAACTTTGGACCCGGTGGGACCAAAGTTAAAGGATGAAAACA
>CAQBGY010000041.1:408-5624 GCA_948759685.1 uncultured Eubacterium sp. | reverse complement strand
ACTTTGGACCCGGTGGGACCAAAGTTAGAAGATGAAAACAACTTCGGTTCCGGTGGAACCAAAGTTAAAAGAGAAAAACAACTTCGGTTCCGATGGGACCAAAGTTAAAAGATGAAAATAACTTCGGTTCCGGAGGGACCAAAGTTATTTTTTCTATAATGGTTTATGAGGGCACGACCAATTCTCAGAGTCGTCATCTAAAGAATAACTTTTAGGGCAAACTAAAATGAAACGATTTGTTTTTTGTGAATACATAGGAATCATGATATCTTTATGCTGGCAATTAGAGATGTTGAAATCATCAGCATTAACAAAATAATCCTCTTTAGGAAGAAATAATTTATATGGGAAATAGCATAAATTTTGTATTGATGTGCTTAATTCTTTTATTTCATCATATGAGAGAATTTGTCTATTTGGATTTTGGCATTTATTTAATTGTTCCATTAATCGATTAGATAAATTAGAATAGTTGCATATGAACTTACATTCAATTAATGTATCATTTCGCACCTCTATTTTAGGATTCATATTATCTAAACCAGAGTAAACCAAAAAGGCATATATAGGAATATTGTAATTTCTAGATTTTAATATGTTGGTTAAATGGTTTTTTTGAGCAAGTAATTGAATAAGAGGATTTTCTTGCTTTTCCTCTTTTTTATTTAGAAACTTTTGTTCAAAGTATTCACTCCCATTAAATATAACATTTTCACAAGATCTATATTTGGATTCAATAATAAAAATACAATAGGAAGTAATCAGAATAAAATCAAATTCGTGTATTGCTACATTAGTAGTTCTAAAACAAGCATTGTGTAGGCAGATAGCATTTTTAATATTTAAAACTTCCAGTTGTTTTAAAATATTATTTTCCCCATGAATTCCCTTAATTACGTTGAGATATCGATTAAATCCTTTTTCAGTAAAGATATTTTCAGTTTTTAATCTTGTTAGTCTTTTTTCGTTAAAAAGAGTATTGGAAAACTTTTTATAGATGTAGTCTTTAGAATACAAATTTATTATGGTTATGTTTTTAGTCGGTATATAATTACTTAGCTGCGAAACGGGAGCAGTATGATTAACATAAACATTTTCTTGGAAAATTGCGGAATTGTAATTATATTTTTTCTTATTTTTACGAGCAAATGGAACAGCATTTGATTGCACGCCAATATAGCATATTGACTGCCATTTTAATATTAGTGTAAAGAATAAAATACTTATGATTAGCAACCAGAGTGCATCTAAGTGTAATGCTTTATCAAATTGATATTTTCTTGTTAAATTAATAAAACATAACGAGTAAGAGAATGAAATGATAACTCTAGTAACCAAAGAGGTAATAGGGTTAATAAAAAAGTAAGCAAAGACTGCACATGCAAAATAAGCAAAAAGAACTTGAAGAATCAAATGAATATGGCAAAAAAATAAAGTTGGAAATAAAATTGGTAGTTGTAATAAAAGAAGGTAAAAAATGAATATGTAATTAATAACTAAATATGTAGAACCGATAGCATCTCTATAGTTTATGTATTTTTTGGACATTAATTTATCCCCCCTTAAAATTATTGGTATTTTATAATTATTTGATAATAAGTAAGTTTTTCACACTATTTTTCAACTTCAGTTCCACCGGAACCGAAGTTAACCAATTTTCTTCTCACTGGTATTTTCTACAGCATCATTTTTCTGTTCTCTGTATAACTTTACCATCTCGCCACGAATATAGTCCTGATTTTCTTCGTTCAGACGATTGTAATAATTTGTTATTTTCTCATTTTCGTCTGTGTTAGATATATCAGAAGATTCAGTTGTTATGTTGTTGTTTTTATCGGTAAAAGAGTTGGTCCTGCCTAAAATGTAATCCGCAGATACCTTGTAAAAATTGCATAACCATAGAATTTTGTCTATATCAGGATAAAAATTTCCTGATTCCCAACTTGAATAGGTAGATTGTCCTATGTGCATTAGTTTTGCTAATTGAACTTGTGTTAACTGATTCGATATTCTCAATTCTCTTAATCGTTCAGATAGTTTGTTCATAAATAACTCCTCAAAAAAGTGAATACACACATATTAATTTATAGTATAAGTTTTTTTGAAGATAAGTGAAATAACCTAAGTTTAAATATCTGCATAACAAATAAATAAATATTGACAAAATAGATAAATAAGAGTAGAATTTAAAATAATATCTATAATATAGATAAGTACTTTGACAATCACATAGCCATATATAATACGTTCCGGATTTGTAGAGCAGCACCAATCTTCGCCATGACCTGTAAAGCAGTGAGCGGTAAAAAAGAAAGGGCAATTGGTATCAGCCGGATACCAAGCGATGACACATTGAAGGGATAATGATACTTCGGCTTGGCTTGAATCGAGGAGTCGCTGGCGATAAGCATCGGCAGATATTGAGAGATATATGCAGGTTGGCAACCTGGTTATATATGGTAAGAAAAATGGTAATAATGAACTCTTACATTTAATATACATAGAGTAAACGGAGGTATTTGTATGAACAAAATTAATGTTGAACATCACTATCTATCAGAAAACAACAAAAAAGAAAAAGAAAAAAGAAGTAGGGAAATTTATTTAACTTGCGTAAGAATACTAAATAATAATGAAAACATATATTATAAAAACAAAGCATAAGAGGACAGTATGGACGCAATATATGCACGCCAGTCAGTAGATAAAAAAGATAGTATTTCCATAGAGTCACAAATTAACTTTTGTATCCCGGAATCTAAATCCCCCGATGGATATATGATATTCAAAGATAAAGGATTTAGTGGAAAAAATACCAATAGACCAGATTTCTTACAGATGATGAGAGAAGTAAAAAAAGGTAGGATTAAAAGAATTATCGTATACAAAATAGATAGGTTCAGTCGTTCTCTTTTGGATTTTGCATTTCATTGGGAGATCCTTCAAAAGTACAATGTGGATTTTATTTCAATTAATGAAAAGTTTGACACATCAACCCCAATGGGACGAGCTATGCTTTTCATATTGATGATATTTGCACAATTAGAGAGAGAAACAATATCAGAGAGATGTGTTGATAATTATTATGAAAGAATAAAAAGAAAAGTGTGGCCGGGAGGACCGGCACCTTTTGGATTTGAAAATGATACATGTTATTATGACGGAATGAAATATCCTACATTAGTAACAAATAAAGATATAGATATCATGATAGACAATTTTATACAGTATGCAAAAGAAGATATGTCACTTGGGAAATTAGCAAAATTGAGAATAGGACAACAGTTAGAAACAGTACAGAAAATCGTCTGGAATAATGTTTCTTTATCACGCTTGTTAAAGAATCCGGTTTATGTAAAAGCTGATATATTTGTTTATATGTATTTTAAAGAGAAGGGGTACAAGTTTAGTAATCCTATCGAAGAGTGGAATGGAGAAAATGCTGCATTCGTTGTAGGAAAGAAACAGTATATATCATCCAACAGTAAGCGGGATTGGACAAAGTCTCCGAATCAAACAGTTTCATTATTAAATATTCCGGGTGTTGTTGAAAGCAAGGTATGGCTAGAATGTAACAGAAAATTGGACAAGAACTCTCAGATCAAAAACTCAGGAGCAGGAAAACACACATGGCTTACAGGATTGATTAAGTGTGGAAAATGTGGATATGCACTAAAAGTAATGGTGTATCAAGGTGTTAAAGATACAAAAAAGTATTTAGTTTGTTCCGGGCATACAAATGCCCACATTTGTCCGGTAAGTAAATTTAACATTAATATAGAAGAAGCCGAACAGATAATAGAAAATGAGATTGAGAAAATAATTTCAGTAAGTGCAGCGGAAGAGGTTGAAGAGATTGAGATAACTAATCAGGAAGAAAATAAATTAGAGCTTGCAAAGATTGAGGAACAAATTGACAGATTAATAAAATCTATTAGTGATGCGTCAGCAGTCACTATGAAATATATAAACAGTGAAATAGAAAAGTTAGATAAAAAGAAAAATGCGATTAACAAGATGCTTACGAAAAAAGGAAAGGCAAAAAAAATAGAACCAATATCTTTCAAAAAACTTATGTTTGATGAGAAGAAAAAAGTGGTTCAAAACTACATAGAAAGAATATATGTTTATGATGACAAAATAGATATCAAATGGAAGATTTAATTTTCTTCCATTTGTATGGTCATTATCCACGTTCCATTGTATCGTATAATAACCACAATTTTTTGCCTGAATAATTAAATTATTGTCATAGTCACCATAAGGCGGTCGGAATAAACACATTGTAGTGCCGGTAAGGTTTTTGACTTTTTCGGTTACTTTATTTAATTCGTCACACATGCCGGATGTACTCAGTTGTGGCATATGTTTGTGGTTCTCGCTATGGTTTCCAAGGTCGTGTCCGGCTTTTTGAATTGCTTTTACATCATCGGGATAACTTTCAACCCAGCCGCCAGTCATGAAAAAAGTAACATGAATTTTATATTTTTTGAGTGTATCTAAAATTGTTTTTGTATCTTCATTCCCCCATGCTGCATCAAAGGAAAGTGCAACCTGTTTTTTATCTGTCTGAACGTTATAAATTGGTAGTTCTTTGGTAGCGGTAGAAGCGGTTAGTGCTTCCCATCCATCTCTGAATAGATTTTCCTCATAATAATATGTAAGACCAACTACAGCCAGTAATACACACAGCCATAGTATGCTCCTTTTAAATAAACTTGTTTGCTCTGGATTTGCCATAGGCTTCTCCTCAAAGTGCTTGTTATAGTCTATGATGAAAATCCTGATTTCATGAAAAGAGACAAACTGTGACATTGATAATTAAATGGATGTTACATGTTCCAGTAAGAAATCTCTGGCAATATCTGAAAGAACAGATTCTTTATGTGTAATAAAAGCACTCATAATATACATGTTAGGGTCGTTTATTTTTTTGATACACATATCCTTGGCAATATCCGTATCATCTTCCGTCATTGAAATTAACGCAACACATCCAAATGATCTCGCCCATTCTACAGCAGTATTTTTTGGAGAAGTGATAATAGCAACATTTGGTGACAACAGATAATGTCCAAAGACTGTATAGACGATATCCAGACAGTCAAAAGGAATCGCCAAAGGAAAATCAGATAATTCACTTACTTCCAGTATTTCATTACAAGCAGAAAGCTTGTGTTTTTTAGGGAAAACAGCAACGATATCCTCTTTTTCGT
>CAQBGY010000041.1:0-398 GCA_948759685.1 uncultured Eubacterium sp. | reverse complement strand
ACCATATCCTGGTATACTGGATCGTATCAGACCGATTTCTGTGATTCTGTTTAACACATTTGGAATAACAAATTCACTTGGAATCTCATAAAGGTCATAGTTAACTTTCGGATGCTTCTCTATAAATGAGTCAAAAAACTTATGCATAAAATAAGCAGAGTTTCCGGCTGGAATTGATATTTTTAAAAGGTTCGTAAACAGAGTCTTTTCATTCGCTAATTCATTTTTCAAGTTTTCTTCTAACTGACATATTTGCTTTGCTTTCTGATAAAAAATCCGTCCGGCATCGGTTAATTCAATGGAGCGGCTTCCACGAATAATCAGCGTTGTTCCGTAGTTTTTTTCAATATTTTTTAATTGGTTGCTTAGAGATGGCTGAGCAATTAATAATTTATTGG
>CAQBGY010000040.1 GCA_948759685.1 uncultured Eubacterium sp. | reverse complement strand
TTTTTGCCAGCTGTCATGATAAATGCTGTAATATTATCTTTGAATATTAATCCTAAGAATGCAAGCAGACATAAAATACTGATTGTTAGTCCACTTCCAAATCCTTGTGGAGTATATTTAAATGTTACTTCATGTTGACCGCCATCTACTAATACGCCGATAAACGCACCATCACAAATAGGAGTAATTGCAGATTCATTTCCATCAATAGAAACCTTCCAGCCTTTGTCGTAAGGGATTGATGTGTACATAATACCCTGTTGTGATGCAGTAACTGTACCGCTGATTTTTGTATCAGTGCGTTCAGTAACAGTATATGGATTTGCGTTTAAAAGTGCAAAATCTTCCTGCCATGCTTCTGTATCAAAGGCGTATGCGTAACATGCAGAAATTGCCTGGCCATCGCCTGCAGTAATTGTAATCGTAGAATCAGCAGTTACATTTCCTAAATGACAGATATAATTCTGATTTGTTGAAGAAAATGATTTGGTCGTCGTAGTAGAAGTCGAACCGTTCTGCTCTTCGATAATATTGCCGTTAGTTACAGTAGCAGTAAGCGTTTCAGATGATGTTGTACAGTAGAAGTAAACATCAAAAGTCTTCTGATTTGGATCCGGTGTGTATTTGTCATTTGCCTCTAAAGCATACTTGGCACTGAAGGTTCCAACAGCAGATGATTTTAACTGATGGAAAATATTTTTGCCACCATTTACAGCTGTTCGTACAAAGTTATTTTGTGTAGCAAATGGATTTCCGCTTTTCTTATCCCAGCTGGCTTCAGTACCGGTGTTCATCATGAATCCAAGTGGAAGTGTATTATTATATTTATATAATTTTAATGTACTCTGACCACTTTTTGTTTTATAAGTCTTCTGATTAACAAGTGTCATATTGTTTGGAAGAGAACAGGAGCCGGTTGCATATTCATATTTAATAGACTGCATTGCAGCAGTTAATGGTGTGTGCCCATAATATGAGTAGGCGTTGAATGATGTCTGCATACCAATTTCATCATAATAATCCTGTATTGCGGCAGAAGCCACGGATGAAAATGTTGAAACACTGTCATAACCGAAACGGGCGCCATCATTTCTTGTAGCATGATATTCTCCTTCTGTCCGGTAGAAATTAACTCCCTCAGCTTTTGCCATATCTTCAGCAGCTTTGTTTAACTCGTCATAGGTAGCTCTTGCTTCGTAATATCCACTACGTGAAGAAGTACTAGGAATACCTGTAACGCTCATGTTTAAAGTTAACTCACAGAAAACCAATAGTATTAATAAATACGTAAAGAATGCTTTCATGTCATGATATTTTCTGTAGCAGAAGAATAAAAGTACATACAAACCAATAAAGAAAATACTAAAGTAAATAATCTTAATGATACTTGTATCTACATCCAGTTCACTAAAGAAACCGGTGTTTTTAAATAATTCCTGTAATACTAATATCAGACCGACAGAGGCTCCGGCAGAGCCGATAATCTGTGCCGGTTTAAATTCCCGAATATGAATGAAAGCCTCATAAGCCATTGTGACTATAAGGAAAATATAGAGGAATGATTCTCTACACGGCAGACTATTTGGAAAATGTAAACCATGCCAGATATAGTTTGGAATGTTAAAATTAAAACTTAATAACATAATAACGGCAATAATTGTTTTGCCGACACGTTCTTTTATGCTGATTTTTTTGCATAACCAGAATAGTGGAATTAAAATAAATACAGCCACAGTACAATAAATGTTCGGGTCATGTGGATATTTTAAGTCTGCTACAGGTATGCAGATTAATGAACGGAACAGCATATAGAGAATAGAAAAATATTCTTCTAAGGCTTCCGGGAATGATGTATCTGCTGATTTTGTCATAAGCATGTTAAAGTATTCCGGAAGAATCACACATGCTGCCAGACCGCCACCTAAAATAGAATAGATTGCAAAGTCTTTAAAAGCAAGTAATCTTGCCTTTAACTGTCCGACATTGGAATCAAAATCAGAAACACAAAGTAAATATATAAAATAGATAACACTGTAAATACACAGCATAATTCCAATATAATAATTAGAGAAAATCCCTAGCGCCAGTGCGATACAGTACATTTTATAACGTTTTTCATTTACTAAACGGTCAAGACCAAGAATAATAAATGGAAGCAGCCACATACAGTCAAGCCACATAATATTCCAGCTGAATGCTGCAAAATATGCTGACAGGGCATAAATCATACCAAAAATTACAGCGTTTATATTTTTACTATGGAATTTCTTTGTCAGATAGTAAGTAGTAGCAAATCCTGAAAGTCCCATTTTTAGAATAATGGAAAAACTTACGAAGTCTGCCATATTGCCAGGCCAAATAATTGTTAAAAGATTAAACGGACTGGATAAGTAGTAAGCAGCGATTGCCAGAAAGTTCATACCGGAACCGATTTCCCAGGTGTAAAAAAGACTTCCGCCGCCACGCAATTTGTTTTGCAGGATTTCAAGATATGGTGTGTATTGGTGGTAACAGTCACTTCTAAGGTACATTTCATCTCCGAATGGAAATACACCTTTAATTAAATACACAACAGTCATTGAAATAACAGGTAGGATAAATGCTAAAAAGTAAAGCTTGTTATCACTACACCATTTTGTAAATGAAAAGTTACTCTGTTTCTTCATTTTCATTTTGTGTCCCCTTCCTTTTGTTAAAAATGAATAGTTTACTAAAAATATAATTTAAAACAATTGTTAAAACCATAGAGAGTGCTTTGGCAATATAAGGATTGCCGCCTATCATCTTGGATATTAACAATATAATTTCCGTCATAACTAATGTGACAATACGGGCATTGGTGAATTTGATAAATTCCCGTATTATAGCAGAAAAACTTGTGGTTCTGCTTTTAAATACCCAAAGTTTATTTGTAATGTATGCAAAAATAATGGCACATATCGTGGAAATAATATTGGATATTAATTCATCACAGCCTACAGCTGTAATTGCTGAGAAAACAACATAATCTACTATAGAAGTTCCCAGACCGAAAAAGATATAGGAAATCATTTCATAACTGATCAGTCCACGAATTAAAGTACGAAGCTGCTTGTTACCACAATGTTTTAATAAAGAATCACGTATTTTTATTATAATTTCTTTCATATGCTTATTCCTTAAAGATTATTTTGTATGCTCTATATTAGAATCCTGAACAATATAGATCGGTCTGTCTTTTGCTTCAAGATATATGTTGGCAATATATTCTCCTAATATTCCTAATGATAATTCAATAATACCGCCCATAAAAAGAACAGCAATCATCAAAGAAGCGTATCCTGAAACTTCAATACCAAAAAATAACTTTCGGACCAGTGTGACAATAATCATAACAAATGCCAGAAAAGAAATAAAAAGTCCGGAGCAGGTTAGAAATCTTAATGGAGCAATGGAAAAGGATGTAATTCCTGTTAAAGCATATTTAAATAAACTTTTAAAACTCCATTTTGTCTCACCGGCGGGACGCTCTATATTCTCATAAGGAATCCAGCTGGTCTGAAAACCGACCCATTCGAAAATACCTTTTGAAAAGCGCTGTACTTCAGATAATTTAATAATATTGTCTACCATTTGTCTGCTCATAATTCTAAAATCAACAGCATTTTGTACTAACTGAACGTCTGTAAAACGATTGCTTAACTTATAATAGAGAGCAGAAAATGCACTTTTAATTTTCGATTCGCCTTTTCTACTGGTACGCTTTGCTGCACAACAGTCATATCCTTTTTCGATTTCGGAAATCATTTTAGGAACGAGTGCCGGAGGGTGCTGCAAATCAGCATCCATTACAATAATGTAATCAGCAGTAGTATTGCATAGTCCTGCATACATGGCGGCTTCCTTTCCAAAATTTCTGGAAAATGAGATATACTTTACATTGTCATTATTTCCGGCTAATTCTTTTAAAAGCAAGTGAGTTTTGTCTTTACTGCCGTCATTTACAAAAATGTACGTAAAACGATAGCCTTCAATATTTTTATAAATTTTTTCTGATTCCCGGTAAAACATTTCAAGCATTGCTTCTTCGTTAAAACAGGGAACCACTACGTCGATAGTTTTCATCTTTATCCTCCGAAAAGCGACAAAATATTATTGTCCATAATCTTCTCTATTTTACTATAAAATGGAACAAGTGTAAATAAAAAAACTTGTCCCCATAATGGAGACAAGTTTTTTATAATATGTTTTTTATTTTTCAATTCCATTTTCTTTTTCCATCATTGCTCTAACCTTTAGTGGAAGACCGAATAATGTGATAAATCCTTCAGCATCATGGTGGTCATATAAATCACCTGTTGTAAATGATGCAAGGCTTTCACTGTATAATGAATATGGAGAAGTAGTTCCGGCCTTAATGATGTTTCCTTTGTAAAGTTTGAATTTTACTTCACCGGTAACATATTCCTGTGTAGATTCAATAAATGCCTGAACAGCCTCACGAAGTGGTGTGAACCATTTTCCTTCGTATACAATCTGAGCAAGTTTGTTACCCATATCTTTCTTAACATCCATAGTAGCTCGGTCGAGAACTAGTTCTTCAAGCTGGTCGTGTGCTTCCATAAGAATTGTTCCACCCGGAGTTTCATAAACACCACGGGATTTCATACCAACAACACGGTTTTCAACAATATCCACAATACCAACTCCGTGTTTTCCGCCGAGTCTGTTTAATTCACGGATAATATCAGAAACTTTCATTTCTTTTCCGTTTACAGATTTTGGAACACCTTTTTCGAAAGTCATTGTTACATATTCGCCTTCATCCGGAGCTTTCTCAGGAGAAACACCAAGAACTAAAAGGTGATCGTAATTTGGTTCATTTGCAGGATCTTCTAATTCTAAACCTTCATGGCTGATATGCCATAAGTTTCTGTCACGACTGTAACTCTGGTCTGCTGAAAATGGAAGGTCAATACCGTGTGCCTTACAGTATTCGATTTCTGATTCGCGGCTGTCCATATCCCATTTGTCATCTCTCCATGCAGCAATAATCTTAATGTCAGGAGCAAGAGCTTTGATACCAAGCTCAAAACGAATCTGGTCATTACCTTTACCTGTAGCACCGTGGCAGATAGCAGTAGCGCCTTCTTTTCTTGCAATTTCAACTAATCTTTTTGCAATACCCGGTCTTGCCATGGAAGTACCAAGTAAGTATTTATTTTCATATACTGCGCTTCCCTGGACACAAGGAACAATATAATCGTCACAGAATTCGTCTGTAATATCTTCTATGTATAATTTTGTAGCACCTGAGTATTTTGCTCTTTCCTCAAGACCGTCTAATTCCTCTTCCTGTCCGCAGTCGATGCAGCAGCAGATAACTTCATAATCATAGTTTTCCTTTAACCAAGGGATGATAGCTGTTGTATCAAGTCCGCCTGAATAAGCTAAAATAACTTTTTCCTTTGCCATTTTACAATCCTCCAAATATATTCTTTTCTTCTTTATATAAATGCAGCAAAAACTTGCGGCATATTGTCAACAGTTGATACTATACAACACTTATGCATAAAAAGCAAGAAAAAATATAAAAAAATGTATAATTATGCAAATATTATGTATAAAACTTGCATATTATGCAGAAAAAGTGTATAGTTACTAACAGTAACATAAAATGGCTTGTATTTTAATACGCAAAAGACTAAAATACATTTGAAAGAAAGTATTACAGAGAGAGGTAAATATGATAAAAGTAGGTATTATTGGTTCTACAGGATATGCAGGTGCTGAGATTGTCAGATTAATACAGCAGCACAAGGAAGCAGAAGTAGTATGGTTTGGTTCAAGAAGTTATGTAGATAAAAAATATTCAGAAGTTTTTAGGAACATGTTTCAGATAGTCGATGCAAAGTGTCTCGATGATAATATGGAGGAACTGGCAGAGGCAGTTGACGTTATTTTTACAGCTACTCCACAGGGGCTTTGTGGTTCTCTGGTAAACGAAGAGATATTAAATAAGGTAAAGATTATAGATTTAAGTGCTGATTTTAGAATTAAAGATGTAGCTACTTATGAAAAATGGTATGGAATTGAACATAAAAGTCCGCAGTTTATTGATGAGGCTGTGTATGGATTATGTGAAATCAATAGAGACAAGGTAGCGGACGCTAGAATTATTGCGAATCCGGGATGTTATACAACCTGCAGCATTTTGTCCATTTATCCGATGGTAAAAGAAGGGCTCATTGATACAAAGTCCATTATTGTAGATGCGAAATCAGGAACATCCGGTGCAGGACGCGGTGCAAAAGTCCCAAATCTTTTCTGTGAGGTAAATGAAAATATTAAGGCGTATGGAGTTACAACACACAGACATACACCGGAAATAGAGGAACAGTTAGGATATGCGGCTGGTGAGGAAGTGTTAATTAATTTTACTCCACACCTTGTTCCAATGCAGAGAGGTATCTTAGTGACTGCTTATGCTGATTTGAAAAAAGAAGTTACATATGACGAAGTAAAAGCTGTTTATGACAAGTATTATGGAGATGAATATTTCATTCGTGTATTAGAAAAGGATGAAACACCTGAAACGAGATGGGTAGAAGGCAGTAATTTCGTTGATGTGAATTTTAAAATTGATGAGAGAACCGGTCGTATTATTATGATGGGAGCTTTAGATAATCTGATAAAAGGAGCAGCAGGACAGGCTGTACAGAATTTTAATATTATGTTTGGTTTTGATGAGAATGAAGGACTGCAGCAGGTGCCAATGTTCCCATAAAAAATGAGTTTATAATAAAAGAAGAGCAAGACAGCACGAAATGTTTGGTGAAAAATAATTGTAACAGCAAGGAGAGATTATGAAGAAAATAGATGGTGGAGTAACTGCTCCAAAAGGATTTAAAGCAACAGGACTGCGTGTGGGCATCAAAGAAAGCAATACAGAAAAAAAAGATATGGCGATGATTTACAGTGAAGCGCCATGTGTGGCAGCAGGTACATTTACGACCAATCAGGTAAAAGCAGCACCTGTAAAATGGGATATGGATATCGTAGAAAATAGTGAGGAAGTTCACGCAGTCGTATGTAACAGTGGTGTTGCCAATGCATGCACAGGTTCTGAGGGAATGGAATATTGTGAAGATATGGCACAAACTACAGCAGATGCTCTTAACATAGGAAAGAACGAAGTTCTAGTAGCATCTACCGGAGTAATCGGTGCACAACTTCCTATGGATAAGATAACAAAAGGAATAGATATGCTTGTACCACAACTTAGCGACGGGTTAGATGGCGGACATGATGCGGCACTTGCAATTATGACGACAGATACTATTCCAAAAGAGATTGCTTATGAGGTGGAAATCGGAGGAAAGACCTGCACAATTGGAGGAATGTGTAAGGGTTCCGGCATGATACATCCAAATATGTGCACAATGCTTGGTTTTGTTATGACAGATATAAATATATCTAAGGAACTCCTGACAGAAGCATTAAAGGAAGATATTAAGGATACTTTTAATATGGTTTCTGTGGATGGAGATACTTCGACCAATGATACGGTTTTACTTCTTGCAAATGGATTGGCTGGCAATGAAAAGATAACAGAAAAAAATGAGGATTACCATAAATTTATAGAAGTACTTCACCAGATTAACGTTTTCCTGTCAAAGAAAATAGCAGGAGATGGTGAGGGAGCAACAGCGCTGTTCGAAGTGAAAATCGTTGGTGCAGAGTCAAAAGAACAGGCAGTTACACTGGCAAAATCAGTTGTGACATCCAGTCTTACTAAGGCGGCAATTTATGGACATGACGCAAACTGGGGAAGAATTCTTTGTGCATTGGGATATTCTAAAGCACGCTTTAATCCGGACGCAGTAGATATTTATTTTGAGAGTAAGGCAGGAAAGCTGAAGATTGTGGAAAATGGAATGGCAACAGATTACAGTGAGGAAAAAGCCACAGAAATTTTGTCGGAAGAGGAAGTGACAGCTATCTGCGATATGAAGATGGGTGAATACAGTGCAACGGCATGGGGATGCGATCTGACGCATGAATATGTAAGTATAAATGCAGATTATAGAAGTTAGTGTAGTAGACGAAAACATGTAAAGAAAAGAGGAAGTTAAAATGTTAATGAAGGGACAACAGAATTTGCATATGGAAAAATGGATAGAGAAGGGCGATGTGCTGATAGAGGCACTGCCTTATATCCAGAGATTTAACCGAAAGATTATTGTTGTAAAGTATGGCGGGAGTGCTATGCTTGATGAAGATTTTATGTCCAGTGTCATACAGGATATTACATTATTGAAATTAGTTGGATTTAAGCCGATTATTGTGCATGGCGGTGGTAAGGCGATTAGTAAACATATTGACCGTCTCGGTATGGAGACAGAGTTTATTAACGGACTCCGTGTGACCAATGAAGAAACGCTGGATGCAGCAGAAATGGTATTAAACAGCGTAAATAAAAAGTTGGTTCAGATAGTGCAGCAGTTAGGTGTAAGAGCGATTGGCATCAGTGGCAAAGATGGTAATCTATTAACTGTGAAAAAGAAACTTTCTGCAGGAGAGGATATTGGATATGTAGGAGAGGTCACAGCGGTGAACACAGATATCTTATTAGATTTGTTAGAGAAAGACTTCCTGCCGATTGTCTGTCCTATAGGTTTGGATGAAGATTTTCACGGTTATAATATCAATGCGGATGATGCGGCCAGTGCTATTGCCGAAGCTGTCAAAGCAGAGAAACTCGCATTTTTGACAGATACAGAAGGTGTCTACATGGATATTGAAGATACAGGTTCAGTCATATCCGAAATGACTGTTTCCGAGGCACAGGAGTTAATCGATAAAGGCATTATTGCCGGAGGTATGCTTCCGAAAATCAAGAATTGCATGGAGGCAATTAATCATGGAGTTTCCCGTGTACATATTCTGGATGGCCGTATTCCTCATAGTATTCTTCTTGAAATATTTACAAATAAAGGTATTGGAACAGCTATTTTGGGAGATGAGCAGGAAAAGTTTTATACACATACAAAGATGTAAAAAGTAACCAGTATAACAAATAAAGAGTGTGGGAGGTTTTAATATGGAATATATGGAAAAAGCAGAACAGTATTTGGCACATACATATAATAGATTTCAAGTTGTAGTAGATAAAGCAGAGGGTGTATATATATATGATGTCAATGGAAAGAAATATCTTGATTTTGCATCAGGTATCGGTGTTTCCAGTCTTGGATATGGAAACAAAGAATATACAGAAACATTAAAAAATCAGATTGATAAAATAACACATACATCAAATTTATTTTATAATACACCATCTATTGAAACAGCAGAAAAACTTGTAAAAGTTACAGGATTGAAAAAGGTCTTTTTTACAAACAGTGGTGCTGAAGCAATTGAAGGTGCTATGAAAATGGCAAAACGTTATGCATATGACAGAGATGGACATACAGACCATGAAATTATAGCGATGAACCATTCATTTCATGGAAGAACAATGGGATCTCTTGCACTGACAGGGAATCCAAATTATCAGAAACCGTTTGGACCGATGATAGAGGGAATTAAGTTTGCAGAATATAATAATCTCGATAGTGTGAAAGCGTTAGTTAATGAGAAAACCTGTGCCATTATATTAGAGCCGGTACAGGGTGAAGGCGGTATATATCCGGCAGAAAAAGAGTTTATAGAAGGCATCAGAAGAATTTGTGATGATAATGATATTCTGATGATTTGTGATGAGATACAGTGTGGTATGGGACGTACGGGAAAGATGTTCGCATTCCAGAACTACGATGTGAAACCGGATATTATTGCATCTGCAAAAGCCCTGGGCTGTGGTGTACCGGTTGGCGCATTTATTGCAGGAGAGAAGTGCTGCGATTCACTGGTGCCGGGCGACCATGGAACGACATATGGTGGAAATCCTTTGGTAACAGCAGCAGTGGGAACGGTCTTGGATATTTTCGAGAAAAACAATATTCTGGAAAATGTACAGGAAGTAGGAACATACTTTGAAGAGCAGCTTGAGAAAATTGTAGAAGAGTTTGACAATGTGACGGTAAGACGTGGAAAAGGTTTGATGCAGGGACTTGTTCTTACAACACCGGTGCGGGAGACAATTGATAAGGCAATAGAAAGAGGACTGCTTGTTATTTCGGCAGGTGGAAATGTGCTGAGAATGCTGCCTCCGCTTGTAATTACAAAAGAAAATGTAGATGAGATGATAAATATACTGAGAGCCTGTTTGTAGAAAGATGTATAAAAAATGTAAAATCTGTGTTAAAATTTTACATAGACTTTACATTGGATTGTTATGGTGTTAAATGGAAATGAAAAATGAAAAACGAACGATCTATGAAATACTATGGTTTATGGGAGAAATAAGTATATGTATTTATTAGTTACAGAGTTACTTAGCGGATTAGCACTTTTCCTATTTGGAATGAAGTACATGAGTGATAGTCTGCAGCAGGCAGCAGGTGGAAAATTAAGAGGTATCTTAGACAGATGTACAAAGAATAAGTACATAGCTGTAGTATGCGGAGCATTATTTACAGCATTTATACAGTCATCCGGAGCCACAACGGTTATGGAAGTGGGATTCGTTAATGCAGGCATTATGACTTTGGAACAGTCTGTAGGAATTACATTTGGTGCAAATATTGGTACGACCATTACATCGCAGCTGGTTTCTTTAAAACTTACAGAAGTAGCACCTTTTATCATTTTTATTGGTGCGGCGATACTTTCTTTTTGTAAAAAACCATTGCTGAAAAAGATAGCAGCAGTAATTTTTGGATTTGGAGCATTATTTCTCGGAATAAATTATATGACATCAGCATTGCATGGCATTAAGGAAATTCCTGAGCTGATGAATTTATTTAGTTATTTAAGTAATCCGTTCATTGCGGTATTGGTTGGACTTGTTTTTACAGCGGTTGTTCAGAGTTCATCTGTGACAGTCAGTGTATTAGTTTTATTGGCGGGTTCAAACATTATTGTTAATCCGGTTACAGGAGGAACAGATTATCTGGCATGTTTATATTTTATATTGGGTGCAAATATTGGTTCATGTATGCCGGCAGTTATGGCAGCAATGAATACCAATAGAAATGCAAAGCGAACTGCTCTTATCCATGTTATGTTTAACGTGATAGGATTGGTTGTAATCGGAGTGTTGCTGATAATAGCGGCAGGACCGATTGTCGATATGATAGGAGCTATTAGCAGTTCAGATAAAAGATTTGTTGCAAATGCCGATACGATTTTTAAAACATTTCAGTGTATTATTTTACTGCCGTGTTCGAAGCTGCTTGTTAGTCTATCTAAAAAGATTATTCATGCAAGAGCAGGAGAAGAATCAGATGATAATGAGATGGTGCTGAAACATATTGATGTGACAGGAGTATCCAATTCAGCTACAGCGGTTGTAGAAGTTGTTCAGGAAATTGAACGTATGGCTGATATGGTAAAAGTTAATTTGAAGCAGGCATCAGATGCATTGATACATAAAAATTATGAAAGTTCTGAAAACGTATATGCAAGAGAGAAATATATAGATTTCTTAAGCCATAGAATCACAGAATATATGGTAAACGCAAACCGATATGGACTTCCTTTGGAAGACAGAAAACGTTTAGGTGGATTGTTCCACGTAGTAATTGATGTAGAACGTATTGGAGATCATGCAGTCAATATTATGGACGATGCAATGAAAGAGAAAAATCAAAAAATTGAGTTTTCAAAGGAATGTATTTCCGAAATGTCCGAAATGTTTGACAAAGTGATAGAAATTTTTGAACGTTCCATTAAAATATTTGTTTCAGAAGACCATACAGAGTTTGAGGCAATTAATAAGTTAGAGGATAAAATAGACCGAATGAAGATAGAATGTCAGGAAGGACATGTTGCAAGAATGTCGGAAGGCAAATGTTCTATTGAGTCAGGTTTGATTTTTACAGATTTAGTGATAGGCTATGAAAGAATCGCTGATCATGCGGTTAATATTGCTTATTCAATTTTACCTGAGAAAAAATAATATAACAGTAAATAAAATGGACATGGAAACGTGTCCATTTATTGTTACATAGAAGTTTTAAAGGGAATTTCTGAACAATAAAGAAAGGAACAGTACGAAATGCAGAAAATATATATTGTGGAAGATGATAAAAATATTGCGGAGATAGAAGAGTTTGCATTAAAGAATGCCGGATATGATGTGTATACTTTCGGAAATGCAAAGAAGTTTGAAGAAAGATTGGAAAAGGAATATCCTGATTTGATTATTATGGATATTATGCTTCCGGACAGAGACGGGCTGTCTCTCGTAAAAGATTTGAGAGGACATGGGGAGACTGCGGCGATTCCGATTATTATGGTGACGGCAAAGACAACAGAAATGGATAAAGTAAAAGGGTTAGATCAGGGAGCAGATGATTATATGACCAAACCATTTGGAATTATGGAATTGATATCCAGAGTGAAGGCGATGTTGAGAAGGGCAAATCTTCAAACTGATAGTGATTTGGAGTTTGACGGCATTGTATTAAATGATGCAAAACATCAGGTATCCATTGATGGTCAGGTTTGTGAACTTACGTATAAGGAGTTTGAATTATTAAAAATGCTTATGCAGAATTCCGGGATTGTGCTTCAGAGAAACAGAATATTGGACAGAGTCTGGGGAATTGATTATGAGGGGGAATCGAGGACTCTTGATATGCATATAAAAACTCTTCGGAAAAAATTAGGGGATAAAGGTGCTTTAATTCAGACTGTTAGAAATGTAGGCTATACAATGAACTACAGAAAGGAAAAGTAAGTGAAAAAAAAGTTATATATTCGAATGACAATTGTATCAGCCGCTATGATGTTTCTTACAATGATTATAACTGTAGTAACCTTTTACAATGTTTTTAGTGAGCAGGTTATGGAGGATTTGAAAACAGATGTTCATATTTTAAATACTACGGAGGCGGTATTACAGTATGTTGAGCAGGATTTTGATCCAAAGATAAGCAATTTAAGAATTACAGTAATTGATAAAAATGGAAAAGTTCAATATGACAGCAATGCAGATATTGGAAACATGGATAATCATGTGAACCGTCCGGAGATAAGAGAAGCATTAAAATATGGTACTGGAAAAAAAATCAGAAAATCTGATACTTTTTCGAAAAATACATATTATTATGCAGAGAGACTGAACAATGGGAAAATACTCCGTGTTGCGAAAGAGGTTGGAAGCATCTGGCAGTTTTTTAAGCATATACTGCCTATTCTTATTGTGGAATTGCTGCTGGCTGTTGCAATATGTATTCTTGTGGCAAGAATGTTGGCAAGAAGGCTGGTAGAACCAATTGAATTGCTGGCAAAGAACATTGATGATGACGAAATTACAGCTACTTATGAAGAAATCAAACCGTTTCTTGATAAAATACACAGCCAGCATAAAGCTTTAAAGAAAAGTGCGAATATGCGTCAGGATTTTACCGCAAATGTGTCTCATGAACTTAAGACACCTCTTGCATCTATCTCGGGATACGCAGAATTGATAGAAAATGGAATGGCAAAAGAAGAGGATGTAAGACGATTTGCGGGAGAAATTCACAAGAGTTCAATTCGGTTATTATCTTTAATTAACGATATTATTGAGTTGTCAGAGTTGGATGTTATGGATAGCGAAATGGCAACCACAACAGTCAGTCTTGCAGAAGAAGCAGAGAATTGTGTGGAAATGCTGCAGATGAACGCAAAGAAACATGGTGTAGATATTGTAATACATAAAAATCAGGAACGGGGAATTATAGAGGCGAACCGGGACATGATTCAGGAGATTATATACAATCTCTGCGACAATGCTATCCGGTACAATCAGGATGGAGGACATGTTATAGTATCGGTATTTAGAAAAGAGGATAAGATTGTACTTCAGGTTCAGGATGATGGAATCGGAATTCCTAAAAAGGAGCAGGAAAGAATTTTTGAGAGATTTTACAGAGTTGATAAGGCACGCTCTAAAAAAACAGGAGGAACCGGTCTTGGGTTGGCGATTGTAAAGCATATTGCAGAACAGCATGAAGCAGAGATAGAAATTGATAGTGTCGTAGGAAAGGGAACAAGTATCTCCATATTGTTTCAGAAAAAAACTGTATAATTAGCAAATATTTGTAAATTCTAAAATAAGAAGATTATTTTAGGAGGTTCATATGTGGGGAATTATTATCGCATTAGTTTCAGGAGCACTTATGAGTGTTCAGGGAGTATTTAATACTGGAGTAACAAAAGGCAGTAGTATGTGGGCGGCCAATTCATGGGTGCAGCTGACTGCCTTTTTTGTTTGCATTATCGCCTGGTTCATAACCGGAAGACAAAATGTCATGGGAATGTTCCATATAGAGAACAAATATATGCTGTTAGGGGGAGTCATTGGAGCTTTTATTACATTGACAGTTATTAAAAGTATGGATTCACTGGGACCTGCCCAGGCAGTTCTTTTAATTGTGGTATCTCAAATTATCGTGGCATATTTAATTGAAGTGTTTGGTCTGTTTGGTGTAGAGAAAGTACCTTTTGAATGGAAAAAAGTAGTAGGTGCTTTGGTTTCGATTGCAGGTATTTTTATTTTCCATAAATAAAAATATCAAAAATAATAAAAAGGTTATTGATAAGTGGAATTTTATCTTGTACAATTATATAAGCATTCATAGGGGAAACTCCGAAAGGAGCATGAATGATTAAAAAATTAATATTGAAAATATTTATTATGCTGTTTATCTGTTCTTTCATAACAGCTTGTAAAGAAAAAAAGGACTATGTTTCATTATCGGATGAAATAACACAAAAAGATATAGATAATAAACAGGATAGCAGTGTACAGGATGAAACTTCTGAAAACATTGTAGTATATGTACATGGAGCAGTTAAAAAACCGGGAGTATATGTATTACATTCAGGTGACAGAGTGTATCAGGCCGTGGATATGGCAGGAGGGATGACATCTGATGCAGAGAAAAGAACGTTGAATCTGGCAGAAACTGTATCAGATGAACAGGATATTTATATTATGACAAAAAAAGAGTATGATGAAAAACATGAAAGCAATGATAAAGAGAAGCAGAGTATGAGTGAGACTTTGGTAAATATTAATACGGCAGACAGCAAAATGCTGATGTCGTTACAGGGAATCGGTGAAGCCAAAGCTGCAGCTATTATAGCGTACAGGGAAGAGAATGGATTATTTACATCGAAAGAAGATATTAAAAAGGTTTCAGGCATAGGTGACTCTACTTATAGCAATATAAAAGATTTGATTACAATAGAATAGAGAGGGAATAACATGAAGGCTTTGGTAGTAGATGATGAGAAATTAATAGTGAAAGGTCTAAAATTCAGCTTAGAGCAGGAAGGATATGAAGTAGACTGTGCTTATGACGGACAGGAAGCAGTAGATAAGGCAAAAGAGAATGAATATGATATTATGTTACTTGACCTGATGCTTCCAATATATAATGGGTATGAAGTATGTCAGCAGATTCGGGAATTTTCAGACATGCCGATTGTAATGCTTACAGCAAAAGGTGAGGATATGGATAAAATTCTGGGATTGGAGTATGGTGCGGATGATTATATTACAAAGCCTTTTAATATTCTTGAAGTTAAGGCGAGAATAAAGGCCATTGTACGCAGAAATAAAAGAAAAGCTGCGGCTGTACCGGCTGCGCCAAAGGTAATTACTTCAGGTAAAATGAAACTGGATGTTGAAGCAAAGCGTTTATACATAGATGACAGTGAAATTAAATTAACAGTGAAAGAGTTTGATATTTTAAAATTATTGGCTGAGAATCCGGGCAAGATTTATTCCAGAGAGCAGCTGCTTACAATTATATGGGGTTCTAAGTATCCGGGTGATGCCAGAACTGTGGATGTAAATGTAAGAAGATTAAGAGAAAAAATAGAAGAAAATCCGGCAAAACCAGAGTATGTACACACAAAATGGGGCATGGGTTATTATTTTCAAGGATAGATAAATGAAAAAAAAATCATATGAGAATATTTTAAGTTTTATAAAAAGTCTTAGATTCAGAGTGTTTATGATTGTGACACTTTTAGTTATTGTACCTGTTATTATTTCGAGTATTTTTATTTATAATGTGGCAGTCAGTGAATATACTGACAAAAAAATTGATCGGTTTAAAGCAAATAATACAATGTTAAAAAATAGTATTGTAAGCGAGGGATATCTGGATCAAAATAATGAATCACAGATTGTGGATGCTCAGATTGCACAATTGGCAGGAGAGTATAACTGCAGAATACAGGTCATAAACAGCCAGTATATTGTGGTAAGTGATACAGACAGCAGCGAACTGGGGAAAACCAGCATATCGGAAAGTGTTATAAAAAGTATTGATGGAGAAAACATATTTATAAAAAATGAGAAGGAAAATTATGTAGAATTTGCAGAGCCGTTAGTCATTGCTGCACCTTCAATAACTACAGACAGTAATAAAAAATCCAGTATTGTAGGTGCCGTTTACATACATTATTCCATGGATGATGTGGTAGATTATAAGGAGGCAGTGGAGCGTTATGTGCTGATTATTGATATTCTGCTTACAATATTTGCACTAGTTATAGCCTGGGGCTGTTCGGTATTGTTTAACAGACCGATTCAAAAAATGCATAAAACAATTAAAAGTATTACGCTGGGAGCAGTGGAAGGAGAACAGAACAGCAAAGAATATACAGAAGTAGCACAGATTAGTGACGAGTTCAGCAGACTTGTGGAACGCATGAATACACAGGATAAATCAAGACAGGAATTTGTATCAAACGTGTCTCATGAGTTAAAAACTCCTTTGACATCCATGAAAGTACTGGCAGAGTCGCTGATTGGAAATGAAGGAGTGCCTGAAGAGTTGTATCAGGAATTTCTACAGGATATTTGCAAAGAGATAGACAGAGAAAATGAGATTATAACGGATTTATTAGATTTAGTTAAAATGGAAAAGACAGATGCAGAGATTAATATCTCATCAGTAAATATTAATGAGATTTTGGAAACAGTATTGAAACGCTTAAAGCCTATTGCAGAAAGCAAAAATATTGAATTGGTATTTGAGAGTTTCAGACCAGTTATTGCTGATGTTGATGAATTAAAATTTGCGAGTGTTGCAACGAATCTGGTAGAGAATGCTATCAAATATAATAATACAGATGGTACGGTTACTGCATCTCTGAATTCTGATCATCAATATTTTTATCTGAAAGTGATTGATACCGGTATTGGAATATCAGAAGAAGATCAGGAAAGAGTGTTTGAAAGATTTTTTAGAGTAGATAAAGCA